>NZ_LSIZ01000109.1:0-154440 GCF_001556505.1 Streptococcus sp. CCH8-H5
CATTATAGTTCTTATGGGACTTTTTGTGTATACTCAAAAAGCTCTATAATCTCTATAGTGGTTTTACCCACTACAGAAATTATAGAGCCGTAATCAGATAAGATCAGCTTTGGCTGGTCTTTTTTTAACCATTTGTAGGCTAAAACTCTCCATTAATGATTTCTTGTAGCTTAATTTACGAACTTTTATTCTAAACGTTTCGGACGGGCTAGTTGGGTTTTGTGGCTCTTTAATTTAGGGATGATTGTTGCTATAATTAGTTCAAGCATAGGAGGATGAATCATGATTGGACCTGTGGAAATGGGTGCTTTGTTGAAAAAAATTCGTTTATCAAAGAATTTGACATTGAAAGAACTTGCTAGTGATTATTTATCAGTATCTTTCTTATCAAAATTTGAACGTGGAGAATCTGATATCTCATTATCTAGATTTTTTCTTTTGTTAGATAAATTGGATGTCAGTATTGAAGAGTTCTATGGTATTTTATCTCAAGATAATCCGACTCATACTGAAAAGTTATTAGAAAGTGCTAGTAAGGCTTATTATCAAAACGATAGTTTATCGTTACAGAAGTACGCTGGAGAAGAGCGTCGTAAATTTGAGCTCACACAAGACAAATCATTTCTCTATAACAGTATTATGCTAGAATCTTTTTTGGCAAGTGTTTCAAATAAAGAGGTTGATGAAAATAAGGTAAGGGAATTAACAGACTATCTTTTTAGCATTGAACAATGGGGAAAAAGAGAGTTAATCATATTAGGAAATAGTATGTCGTTTATTTCCACCCAGACACTTAATGTTTTGACCAAGGAGATTGTGTATAGAACTAGACTTTTTGGAAATAGCGACTCAAATCAAAGAATCCGAATTAGTCTTCTTATTAATGCAGCTTATGAATTTTTACGACGTGATGAACTAGATTCAGCGAAATACTATTTAGATTTAGTCAATGATAGTGGAATTCCTGAGGTCCTCTTATATGAAAGACATGAGTTGATATTTGTAATGGGGTCTTACTTGATAAAGTCGGGTGAAGTTGCTGAAGGGAGAAATCTAATTGAGGGGTGTTTAGAAACTCTTAGGACTTTAGGTGCGGAAAAGTTATTGCTTGCTAAGGAATCAGAGTATCAAGAGTTGTTAAATTCCACTATATGACAATTTTATAGAGTGAGTTAAAAAATAGAATAAACTAAGACCATAGTACGACATCACTATGGTTTTTAATTTTCAATGGATATATGGTATTCCAATGTCTTCAATTTATCCAACTGATTATATACCAAGGTGATTTAGATTGTGAGGAAATCTATGAGAACCTATATTCTTAAATACAAGTATGACAATTTAGTTCATATCCTACTGTTAGCACTGAATGCTGCTATTTTCGTGAGTGCCTCGGTAACCTTAGCTTTAATGACGAATCAGCTGGTATCTAAGCGAATCCAATCTTTTTTAGCTCTCTTAGGTCTAGAGGTAGGTCTTTACATTATTTATTTAGTTTTGAATTATATTATTGCGGTACATCAAACAAAATTAATCCAAAAAATGACTTTGTCTATTCGTCAGTCTTATCTTAGTAAAATTATTCACCATTCTTTTAGTGAATTTAGAAAGAGTGATATTGGAGAGCATCTCTCAGTATTAAATAATGATATCCAATTGATTGAATCAAATGGCTTTTCAAGTATTTATACTCTTTGTTCAACAGTATTCACCACTTTGTTTTCAATTATCGCCTTATTAAGTTATGATGTAAGGATTGTTCTGCTAGCCATTTTTTTAACTTTGTGTCTGACTTATCTTCCCAAACCATTTACCAATAAAATGCAGAAATCAATGGAGATATTTTCCAAAGCGAATGAGGAGCTTGTTTCTGGAATAAGCGATCAGTTATATGGATATGCGGATGTTTATTACGCTAGTCGTAAACAGATATTTCTTAGACAAGTGAGGTCCATTGTTGAGAAATATATTGTACAAAAAATTATTTTTACAAAAAGAAAGACTAGCACTGAGACGCTGATGGCTTTATTTTCAGTTATCGCCCAGATGTTGATACTTCTTCTAACTGGCTTGTTAATTATTTTTGGAAATATTACTGTTGGAACCATTACCTCAGTAGGACAGATATCAGGTAATATTTTTAACTCTCTATCCACCATTAATCAGCTGCAAGTGACCATTAAGTCTGTCAATCCTATCTTAAAAAAATTTCACGATTTTCCAGAGGGTCCAAAGACTTGTATAGCGACAATTCAGGATGTTCATTTTGAGAATGTAAGTTATCATTTTGGAGAGAAGGCTATTTTTGAGGGATTCACCCAAACCTTTAAAAAAGGAGGCAAGTATGCTATTACTGGATGCTCAGGTAGTGGGAAGTCAACCCTGCTTAATATATTCCTAGGCAATCTTAAAGATTACGAGGGAACAATCTTGTTTGGAAAATTGGAGTCAAAAGAGATTGATGAGAACTCAATCGTGTCTAAATGTGCCTATGTTGGGAGTCAAACTCATATCTATAATGATACCTTGAGGAACAATCTAACTCTTTGGAATGAAGTTATTACTGATACGCAGATCAAGGAAGTTCTTGAAAGAGTTAATCTTTTATCTTTCTTAAGTCGTATAGATGAGCAAGTAAGCGACGGTAGCTTTTCGGAGGGTCAAAAACAAAGAATAGGCCTGATAAGAGCGTTTTTAAAAGGAAGTTCTGTTGTGATTTTTGATGAAGCCACTGCAAATCTTGACCATAATAATGCTACTCGTATTGAGCACCTTTTATTAAGTGATCCTAATATCACTTATATCACGGTTACCCACCATCTTATAAAGGGAAATGAACCATATTTTGATAAGATTATTCGTTTGGGAGAGGGGACTGAGTAAATGTTTCATATGATAAATGCTTAGGATTTATTTCAATTTTACTAACGGCAGTCAAAGTGCTATAATGTAAGGGATTGTGAATTTAGCAAGCTTTGCTATTTTCAAAAAAGAAAAAACAAATCAGAGATACAAATCTCTTAGAAGAGGTGAATCCCATGGGACGTAAATGGGCTAATATCGTTGCTAAGAAAACTGCTAAAGATGGTGCAAACTCTAAGGTTTACGCTAAGTTTGGTGTCGAAATTTATGTGGCTGCTAAACAAGGTGAACCAGATCCAGAATCAAACTCAGCTTTGAAATTTGTTTTGGAGCGTGCTAAACAAGCGCAAGTGCCAAAACACGTTATTGATAAGGCCATTGATAAGGCTAAAGGTAACACTGATGAAACTTTCGTTGAAGGACGTTATGAAGGTTTTGGACCAAATGGTTCTATGATTATCGTAGATACTTTGACTTCAAACGTTAACCGTACAGCTGCTAACGTACGTACTGCCTTTGGTAAAAACGGTGGTAACATGGGTGCTTCAGGTTCTGTTTCATACATGTTTGATAAAAAAGGTGTTATCGTTTTTGCAGGTGAAGATGCAGACGCAATCTTTGAACAATTGCTTGAAGCAGATGTAGAAGTTGAAGATGTAGAAGCAGAAGATGGTACTATCACTGTTTATACTGAGCCAACAGATCTTCACAAAGCTTTGGAAGCTCTCCGTGCTAACGGACAAGAAGAGTTCCAAGTGACTGAACTTGAAATGATTCCACAAACTGAGGTTACTCTTGAAGGTGAAGACCTTGAAGTTTTCGAAGGACTTATTGATGCGCTTGAAGCAGACGATGATGTTCAAAAGGTATATCACAACGTAGCAGATATGTAATCTCATTCAGCACTTTCCGTCATAAGGAAAGTGTTTTTATGTGGTCTGTCTAAGGATTTGTCTTGCTTGTCCTGACTTAATCTGATATAGTAGTAGCCAAGTGAATTATTGGAGGAATACGAAATATGAATATGATGCTAGTTTTGGCCATTTATGTGGTCGCAATTGTTGCTTATGTGGCTTTCAGCCGTCGTCGCCAAGCAAAGGCCCAGGAAGATCGTTTTGCAGGTCTTGCTAAGGGTGCTGAAGTTGAAACAATTGGTGGTTTGATTGCTGTTGTTGATGAGATTGATAAAGAGAATAACCGTATCGTTTTGGATGCAGAAGGTGTCTTCTTGACCTTTGATTTGAGTCGTTCAATCATGAAAGTGATTACGCCAGCACCAACTACAGAGACAGCAGAAACAACTAAAAAGACAATTATTGAAGAAGATTCAGCAATTGAGTCTTCTGATGAAAACTAAGATGTGTATTTGAGACTAGGTTAAATCCTGGTCTTTTTGCGTTTTCTAATCTTATCGGTATTAAAAGCTGTTCAGAACCCCTGAAAATGTGGTAAAATAAAGGGTAAACTATATTTAGAGGATATTCCATGTTTAAATTTAGAAAAAAATCTCATCAAGAGGTTCTAGTCAATATTCCCAACCATATTGGCATTATTATGGATGGAAATGGCCGTTGGGCTAAAAAACGTCTACAACCACGTGTGATGGGGCATAAGGCTGGGATGGATGCCTTGCAAAAGGTAACTATCGAAGCGTCACAACTTGGAGTTAAGGTATTGACAGTCTATGCCTTCTCAACTGAAAACTGGTCACGCCCACAGGATGAAGTGAAATTCATCATGAATTTGCCAGTTGAATTTTTTAACAAGTATGTACCAGAATTAGATAAAAACAATGTTCGTATTTTAACTATTGGGGATAATAGTCGTCTACCTAAGGAAACCTTAGATGCTCTTGAAAAAGCAGTTGAGCAGACGAAACATAATTCTGGTTTGGTACTCAATTTTGCACTTAACTATGGTGGCCGTGCGGAGATTGTATCTGCAGTTCAAGCGATTGCTAAAGAAGTTGAAGCAGGCAAACTCTCTCTTGAAGCTATTGATGAAGATCTTATTGCTAAGCATTTGATGACAGACAAGTTGCCTTACCTCTATCGTGATCCGGATTTGATTATCCGTACAAGTGGTGAGCTTCGTCTTAGTAATTTCTTGCCTTGGCAATCGGCCTATAGTGAGTTTTACTTCACGGATGTTTTCTGGCCAGACTTTGACCAGAAAGGTTTACGTCAAGCTATCTCTGACTACAATAAACGTCACCGTCGCTTTGGTGGTGTCTAGAAAGGACCTCTCATGCAAGAACGTTTAATTGGTGGGGGTGTGGCAGCAGCCATTTTCCTCCCATTGCTCTTTATCGGTGGTCTTCCTTTCCAACTTTTAGTTGGAGCTATGGCCATGGTTGCGGTGTCTGAGATGCTTCGTATGAAGCACTTGGAGATTTTCTCTATCGAGGGTATTTTATCAATGGTGGCAGCCTTTATCTTGGCTGTTCCGATTGACCAGTATTTTATCAGCCTTCCAACAAATGCTAGTGTGACAGGATTTGCTGTTATTTCATTTTTGATTCTAGCAGGAACTGTCCTTAATAGCGACCACTATTCTTTTGATGATGCAGCTTATCCCATTGCTTCAGCCTTTTATGTTGGTTTTGGTTTCCAAAATCTTATTGCGGCACGTATGGATAGCTGGGAAAAAGTTCTTTTTGCCCTTTTTATTGTTTGGGCAACAGATATTGGTGCCTACCTCTTTGGTCGTCAATTTGGTCAGAACAAGCTATTGTCAAAAGTATCACCAAACAAGACTATTGAAGGTAGTGTCGGTGGTATCTTATCAGCAATCATTGTGGCCCTTATCTTTGGTTTGATTAACCACGGAGTTTATGCCCCTCATAACTTCTTCTGGTTGCTTATCTGTACGATTCTCTTTAGTATTTTTGGTCAATTTGGTGATTTGGTTGAATCAGCTATTAAACGTCACTTTGGCGTTAAAGACTCAGGCAATCTCATTCCTGGGCATGGTGGTATTTTGGACCGTTGTGACAGCTGGATTTTCGTTTTCCCAATCATGCACTTCCTAGGACTTTTTTAAGAGTGGGGGTGTCTAGATGAAAGCTATTATTACCTTTTTACTGATTTTCTGTGTGATTGTCGTTTTCCATGAGTTTGGTCATTTCTTTTTCGCCAAACGTTCAGGAATTTTGGTTCGTGAATTTGCCATTGGTATGGGACCGAAAATTTTTGCACACACTGGTAAGGATGGTACCGTTTATACTATCCGTATCCTCCCTTTGGGTGGTTATGTCCGTATGGCTGGTTGGGGTGAAGATACAACTGAGATTAAAACAGGTAGTCCTGCTAGTCTAACGATTGGGTCAGATGGTAAGGTAAGACGTATCAACCTTTCGGATCGCCAGGTTGACCAGACGGCTTTACCTATGAACGTCACTGCCTATGATTTGGAAGATAAGTTAACCATTACAGGTCTAGTCCTAGATGAGACCAAGACCTATGAGGTTGACCATGATGCCACTATCGTTGAGGAGGATGGTACAGAACTTCGTATCGCTCCTAAGGATGTTCAATATCAAAATGCTAGCATTTGGGGACGCTTAATTACCAACTTTGCTGGTCCTATGAATAACTTCATTCTTGGGGTGCTTGTCTTTATTATCTTAGCCTTTGTTCAAGGTGGTGTTCAAGACACATCAACCAACCGTATTCAGGTGGCTGATGGTGGTGCTGCTCAGGTAGCAGGCTTGAAAAATGGTGATGCTATCGAGGCCATTAATAAGGACAAGGTTACTGATTGGGACAGCTTGAAGGAAGCATTGACAGAGAATACTCAAAAATTCTCCAAAGGTGACAGCCTTTCTGTGACGGTTAAGAGAAGTAACGGTCAGGAAGAAACGGTTTCTGTTAAACCTAAGGAGAGTCAAGGTAGCTACTTTTTGGGTGTTTCTCCAGCCTTAAAAACAGGTCTAAAAGATAAGATTTTTGGTGGTTTCCAAATGGCTTGGGAAGGGGCCTTCAAAATTCTCGCGGCACTCAAGGGGCTTATCACCAACTTTAGTTTGAATAAACTTGGTGGACCAGTTGCCATGTTCCAGATGTCTGCCCAGGCTTCAGAAAGTGGCTTGATTTCCATTCTTAACCTTATGGGGATGCTCTCAATTAACTTGGGAATTTTCAATCTTATCCCAATTCCAGCCCTTGACGGTGGAAAAATTGTTATGAATATTATTGAAGCCATTCGTCGTAAACCACTTAATCAAGAAATTGAAAGCTATATTACACTTGCAGGTGTTGCTATCATGGTTGTTCTTATGATTGCAGTCACTTGGAATGATATTATGCGTGCTTTCTTTTAATTAGAAACAAAGAAACGAAAGGAAGTCTAAGGGACTTGACCCAAGGGCCAGCCTCCTTAGTATGTAAATGATGAAACAAAGTAAAATGTTGATTCCAACACTTCGTGAAATGCCAAGTGATGCTCAAGTTATCAGTCATGCCCTTATGGTACGTGCGGGTTACGTGCGTCAGGTTTCTGCTGGTATTTATGCTTATATGCCATTGGCAAATCGTGCTATCGAGAAATTCAAAACTATCATGCGTGAGGAGTTTGAAAAAATCGGTGCGGTTGAAATGTTGGCGCCAGCGCTTTTGACAGCAGATTTGTGGCGTGAGTCAGGCCGTTATGAAACTTACGGTGAAGACCTTTATAAACTAAAAAACCGTGATAAATCTGACTTTATCCTCGGTCCAACTCACGAAGAAACGTTTACAGCCTTGGTTCGTGATGCAGTTAAATCATACAAACAATTGCCACTTAACCTCTACCAAATCCAATCAAAATACCGTGATGAAAAACGTCCTCGTAACGGTCTTCTTCGTACACGTGAATTTATCATGAAGGATGCTTATAGTTTCCACCAAAACTATGAAGATTTGGATGTAACCTATGAAGACTACCGTAAAGCTTACGAGGCTATCTTTACACGTGCTGGCCTTGAATTTAAGGGAATCATCGGTGATGGTGGTGCCATGGGTGGTAAGGATTCTCAAGAATTTATGGCGGTTACTCCTGAGCGTACAGATCTCAACCGTTGGGTAGTTCTTGACAAGTCAATTGCTTCATTGGATGAGATCCCAGAAGATGTCATGGAAGAAATCAAGAAAGAATTGACATCATGGTTGGTATCTGGTGAAGACACAATTGCCTACTCTACAGAGTCAAGCTATGCAGCTAACCTTGAGATGGCAACAAACGCCTACACACCAGCGACTAAGGTTGTGACTCAAGAAGAAGTGACTCGAGTTGAAACGCCAGACTGCAAGTCAATTGATGAAGTCGCTGCTTTCTTGAATGTTCCAGAAGAACAAACCATCAAGACTTTACTTTTCATCGCTGATGATGAACCAGTAGTGGCTCTTCTCGTTGGTAATGATCAGGTTAACGATGTGAAGTTGAAAAACTACCTTGCAGCTGATTTCCTCGAACCAGCTACGGAAGATGAAGCACGTCAAGTCTTTGGTGCTAACTTCGGTTCCCTTGGTCCAGTTAACCTTCCTGAAAATGTTCGCATCGTTGCGGACCGTAAGGTTCAAGATGTGGCTAATGCGGTTGTTGGAGCTAACGAAGATGGTTACCACTTGACAGGAGTTAACCCAGAGCGTGACTTCAAGGCAGAATACGTGGATATTCGTGAAGTTAAAGAGGGTGAAATTTCTCCAGACGGTCAAGGTGTCCTTCAGTTTGCGCGTGGTATCGAGATTGGTCATATCTTTAAACTTGGGACACGTTACTCTGAAAGTATGGGTGCTAACGTTCTTGATGAGAATGGCCGTGCTGTTCCAATTATCATGGGATGTTACGGTATCGGCGTTAGCCGTATCTTGTCAGCTGTGATTGAACAACATGCACGTCTCTTTGTTAACAAGACACCAAAAGGTCAATACCGCTATGCATGGGGAATTAACTTCCCTAAAGAATTGGCTCCATATGATGTTCACTTGATCACAGTTAACACTAAGGATGAAGAAGCCAATGCTTTGACAGAACGTTTGGAAGCAGCTCTTATGGCTGAAGGTTATGATGTCTTGACAGATGATCGTAATGAGCGTGTCGGTTCTAAATTCTCTGATAGTGACCTCATTGGACTTCCAATCCGTGTTACAGTTGGTAAAAAAGCTTGCGAAGGTGTTGTTGAAGTTAAAATCAAGGCAACTGGTGATACTATTGAAGTTAATGCCGATAACTTGATTGAAACACTTGCTATCTTAACAACAGAACAAGATGCTTAAGATTAAAAAATCTTTTCTTGCTGGAGCAGGAAGAGATTTTCTTTTGCAGTGATAATGATAAATTGAGAGAAAAGAGAGTAAATTCCAATTTGACAGAATTGTCTAAATAGTGTAAACTTAAAACTATCGTAACTACGGAGGCATCACATGCTTAATAAAGCGACCCATTTGGGAAATCTTAAAGCTTTTTATTACTTTAGTTTCTTTAGATAGGACGTTTGTGTTTCAGGATACAAGCGTCAGTCAGTTTGTATCTATGAAGCTAAAGCATTTTGTGATGGATTAGCCGATTAGATGAATAGGTCTAACCGGTGACATAAGCTAGCCTGTGCTAGTCAAGATGCATAAAACCAGTTGGGCCTGTCCTAACTGGTTTTTTTCATACCGTGGTCTATTTTTAATTTTCTTTTGACCCTATCGTCTCGGAAAAAGCATAAAAGAAAATTGGAAATAGATAGAATAAAAAATAGAGGTATACAAGATGAAGAAATTCTTGGTCAGTATGATGGCTGTTATCACAGCTGTCCTCTTGGTAGCATGTTCCAATGCTTCTAATAAAGATTTGGTTCACGTCGGTGTGCTCCAATATGTGGAACATCCTTCCTTGTCAGCGACACGTAAAGGGTTCATTGAAGAACTCAAAGAGGAAGGTTATGTTGACGGTAAGAACATCAAAATTGATTATCAGAATGCACAAGGGGATCAGTCTAACTTGCAGACGATTTCTCAGTCGCTTATTGAAGATAACGATCTTATGTTGGCTATCGCAACCCCAGCAGCCCAGTCTTTGAGTAGTTTGACAAAGGACAAGCCAATTCTCTTTACAGCTGTCACAGATCCAGTCTCAGCTAAACTGGTTAAGTCTATGGACAATGTTGGAGGAAATGTGACAGGGACAAGTGACATGTCCCCTATCAACAAACAAGTTGAGTTGTTGAAAAAGGTCCTTCCAAATACTAAAAAAGTTGGGATTATGTACACGACCAGCGAGCGTAACTCGGAAGTTCAGGTTGAAGAAGCCAAGAAATACTTCAAGGAAGCTGGTATTGAAACGGTTATCAAAGGAATTTCATCAACCAATGATATCCAAGATACAGCCAAGAGCTTGATGAGTCAGACCCAAGTCATCTTCATCCCAACTGACAATACCATTGTTAGTGCTATTAATACCTTGGTAGATCTTTCTAAAGAGACTAAGGTTCCAGTTGTTGGTAGTGACGCTGGTAGTGTAGAAAAAGGTGTCCTGTTCACTTATGGAACTAACTATGAAGCGCTTGGACGTCAAACAGGTAAGTTGGCAGGCCGTATTCTCCGAGGTGAGAAGGTCACGGATGTCGATGCCGAGTATCCTAAAACCCTCAATGTTGTGGTTAACCATGACATGGCTAAAGAACTTGGTATTGATGTTTCTAGCATTAGTGACGAGGAATCTAAAGCATCAACGCAAGATGACAAACCAATTGCTAAAAAAGATAAGGGTGTCATTAAGCTTAAGGTCAATAAGTCTTCTAAAAAAGGATTTTCAAATGTGGTGCTAACAGCCATTTCTCAGGGCCTTCTCTGGGCTATTATGGCTATTGGGGTCTTCATTACCTTCCGTATTTTGGACCTTGCTGATTTGACAGCTGAAGGGGCCTTCCCACTTGGTGCTGCTACGACAACTATCATGATTATCCGTGGAATCAACCCAATCTTTGCGACTCTCGGTGGTTTTGTGGCTGGTATGCTTGCTGGAGCTGTGTCTGGCTTTATGCATACGAAAATGAAGATACCAGCACTCTTAACAGGGATTATTACCTTAACGGGGCTCTATTCCGTTAACCTTTTGGTTCTTGGAAGTGCCAATGTCTCTCTATCAGGACATAATACGCTAGTAACTATGGTGATGGGACTCGGTTTGTCTAAGCTGAATGGTGTGATTCTATTAGGACTTATCTTTGTGAGTCTTGTGGTACTCATGCTAGTTGTCCTCCTTAATACTCAGGTTGGTCTGGCCCTTCGTGCAACAGGTGATAACCTTGCCATGGGTGAAGCTAATGGTATCAAGGTTGACCGTATGAAGATTCTTGGCTACATGATTTCCAACGGTTTGATTGCCCTATCAGGTGCCCTCCTAGCTCAAAACAATGGCTATGCGGATATGAATATGGGTACTGGTACAATCGTAAATGGCTTAGCTGCAATTATCTTGGCTGAAGTTATCGTCAAGTATCTACCACTTGGTAAACGCCTGTGGTCAATTGTTGTAGGAGCTGTTCTTTACCGTCTAGTCTTGGTTATTATCCTTGCCATGAACGTTGATGCTCAAATGTTGAAATTGGCTTCAGCCATCTTGCTTGCTGTCATCCTATATGTACCAGAAGTACGACAAAAATTGAAAATCAAACCTAACAAATCCTTGACTTTAGGAGGTGACAAGTAATGGCTTTACTTAGTTTACAACAGATTCACAAGACCTTTGAAAAAGGCACAGTCAATGAAAATCACGTCCTTCGTGGTTTGGATCTCGACATTGAGCAGGGAGACTTTATCTCTGTTATTGGAGGAAATGGTGCTGGTAAATCAACCTTGATGAATTCAATCGCTGGTGTTCTTAGCATTGATGAAGGGGATATCTTGTTGGAGGGACAATCTATTAAGAAAGCATCTGTAGATGAGCGCTCTAAAGATATTAGCCGTGTTTTCCAAGATCCTCGAATGGGGACAGCGACAAACCTTTCTATTGAAGAAAATATGGCGATTGCCTATCGTCGAGGTAAGAAACGTAGCTTCTTTAAAAAGTCTATTACTGAGAGCGAACGTCAAGTGTTCAAGGAAGCTTTGATAGATCTTGGTCTTGGGCTTGAAAATCGTATGAAGACCGATGCTAATTTCTTGTCAGGTGGACAACGTCAGGCCTTGACACTTGCTATGGCGACCTTGGTTCGTCCAAAGATTTTGCTTTTAGATGAACATACAGCTGCACTAGATCCTAAGACAAGTGATATGGTTATGAATTTGACGCGTAAGATTGTTGAAGAACAAGAGTTGACAACTCTTATGATTACCCATAATATGGAACATGCTATCGAATATGGGAACCGTCTGGTCATGCTCTACCATGGTAAAATCGTCGTCGATGTGCGAGGTGAGGAAAAGAAAAATCTCACTGTTGCAGAACTTATGGATCTCTTCCACAAAAATAGTGGACAAGTCCTCAATGACGATGCCTTGGTACTCGGTTAATAAGCAAAAAGAAACTATCCAAAGTTCAGATTTTGGGTAGTTTTTTCTTGACTATTTTTGACCAAGTGCTAAAATAAATATATAGATTAGCACTCTTGATTAATGAGTGCTAAAAATAACGTTTCACACGTTACTAATAACAAATAACATTTGGAGGTAATTGGTATGGCATTGAAACCATTGGGCGATCGTATCGTTGTCCGTTTTGAAGAAACAGAAGAAAAAACAGCTAGTGGCTTTGTATTGGCAGGAGCCAGTCATGAAGCTACAAAGACTGCTGAGGTTTTAGCAGTAGGTGAAGGAATCCGTACTCTTACTGGTGAATTGATTGCACCTAGTGTTGCAGCAGGCGATAAAGTCCTTGTTGAAAATGGTGCAGGTGTCAATGTTAAAGACGGAGATGATTCCGTTTCAATTATCCGTGAAGCAGATATTTTAGCGGTCCTAGCTTAGGTCAATGCTAATCAGATATAAACTAAGATAAAGAAGGAGTAACTATGGCAAAAGATATTAAATTTTCATCAGATGCACGCGCAGCAATGGTTCGTGGTGTTGATACTTTGGCTGATACAGTTAAGGTAACGCTTGGCCCTAAAGGTCGTAACGTGGTTTTGGAAAAAGCTTTTGGCTCACCTCTTATCACTAATGATGGTGTGACAATTGCTAAAGAAATCGAACTCGAAGATCACTTTGAAAATATGGGTGCCAAACTGGTCAGCGAAGTGGCTTCAAAAACTAACGATATTGCCGGTGACGGAACAACTACAGCCACTGTTTTGACACAAGCTATTGTCCGTGAAGGTCTAAAAAATGTAACGGCTGGTGCTAATCCAATCGGTATCCGTCGTGGGATTGAAGCAGCTGTGTCTACAGCGGTTGAAGAGTTGAAAGCCATTGCTCAACCAGTTGCTAATAAGGAAGCTATTGCCCAAGTCGCAGCGGTTTCATCACGTTCTGAAAAAGTTGGTGAATACATTTCAGAAGCTATGGAACGTGTTGGTAATGACGGTGTTATCACTATTGAAGAGTCTCGTGGTATGGAGACAGAACTCGAAGTGGTTGAAGGTATGCAGTTTGATCGTGGTTATCTTTCTCAGTACATGGTTACTGATAATGAAAAAATGGTAGCTGACCTTGATAATCCATTTATCCTTGTGACGGATAAGAAAATTTCAAATATCCAGGATGTCCTTCCACTCTTGGAAGAAGTGCTTAAGACAAGTCGTCCACTCTTGATCATTGCTGATGATGTGGATGGTGAAGCTCTTCCTACACTTGTTCTTAACAAGATTCGTGGAACTTTCAATGTTGTTGCTGTTAAGGCCCCTGGTTTTGGTGACCGTCGTAAAGCAATGTTGGAAGACATTGCCGTATTGACAGGAGCAACTGTTATCACTGAGGATCTTGGTCTTGAGCTTAAGGATGCAACTATGGCAGCACTTGGTCAAGCTTCGAAAGTAACTGTGGATAAGGATAGCACAGTTATCGTTGAAGGTGCAGGAAGCGCAGAAGCGATTGCTAACCGTGTTAACCTCATCAAGTCTCAATTGGAAACAACAACATCTGAATTTGACCGTGAAAAACTTCAAGAGCGTTTGGCTAAATTGTCTGGTGGGGTTGCAGTTGTTAAGGTCGGTGCAGCCACTGAAACAGCTCTTAAAGAAATGAAACTTCGTATCGAAGATGCCCTTAATGCTACCCGTGCGGCTGTTGAAGAAGGTATCGTAGCAGGTGGTGGTACAGCCCTAGTTAACGTCATTGCAAAGGTCGCTGAACTTGATCTTGAAGGTGACGACGCTACAGGACGTAATATTGTACTCCGTGCTTTGGAAGAGCCAGTTCGCCAAATTGCCTATAATGCTGGTTATGAAGGTTCCGTTATCATCGATAAATTGAAGAATAGCCCAGTTGGTACAGGATTTAACGCTGCCAATGGTGAATGGGTAGATATGGTTGAAGCAGGAATCATTGACCCAGTTAAGGTAACGCGTTCTGCCCTTCAAAATGCCGCTTCAGTAGCAAGTCTTATCTTGACAACCGAAGCAGTCGTTGCCAACAAACCTGAACCAGAGGCTCCAGCAGCGCCAGCTATGGATCCAGGAATGATGGGTTACTAAGAGTTTAAAAAGCAAAAGAAAAAACCTAGGAAAAGTAGAGAAACTTTTTCTGGGTTTTCTTTTTTATTGTTAATGATTAATTAGTGAAAAGGGTTAAACATATTAGAATTTCCTTGTTCACCTGCCATTTGCATCATCATTTGTTGCTGCTTGATACGCTCTGCTTCCTTATTCATATTGATAGAAACAACAAGAAGGATGACCCAACCGATGAATGTCCAGTTTAGGAGGATAGATAAGACAAAGATTAGCCATTTCTTGTCTGTTTTATTTAGGAGGGCTGGTAAGATTATAAGTGCTACAAAAGGTAAAGAAAAAATTAGGAGGAAAAGTGCTAAGGGTAACGTTGCCCCAACTTCATCGCTAGCAACTCCAATTAAATATATTCCGAGGGCCCAGATGATAAATGGAATATCAGCGATGGCTAACATGATGAAGTTTGTCTGGGTTTTCTTGTCTTGTTTCTTCCAAGTTTCGTTTAGATTTTTACTTGCTTGTTGGAAAGTTTCACCAGTTTGATTCGCAAATTGGTTAACAGTCTGACTGGCAGTTTCTACAACAGGTTTAACTTGTTCCTGGAAGGTCTTTGATTGCTTTTCTTGAGATAAGTTAGTTGCTTGGAAAGTTTCTTCTTCATCTGCTGTAGAGTTAGTGAGTGGCTCTTCAGCGACGTCATAGCTGTCAACATCATTTTCGGTAGTTTCTACAACTTCTGTTGATGGTGCAGGTTCTGTAGGCTCAACACCTTCTGAGTCTTGCTTAGTTTCTACAGTGTCTTTTTGTGGGACAGGTTTTGTTATTTCGACAGTTTGTTTGGGAGTTTCTCGGACAAACTCGCCTTTCTGAGCTGCTTCAGCCATTTCTTGAATACTTGGATTACGACCATTAACTGCTTGGAAAAAATCGATCCAATCTTGTTGCTTCATGTGTATAACCTCCAGATATCTTGATTATAAAAATGTTGATAATTACAATTATAGCAATAGTGTAAGGGGACTACAATGGGAGTCTTTACTTTATTTCCTTATAATCTTCTTATCACTAAAGATGGGAAAGAGAAAGAAATAGGTTAGGATATAGACCACTAGAGGATATATCAGTGGATTATAGTCCCAGGCTCCTTGCCAATCTAGGTGTAAGAGTCTAACACTAGCGCGTGTTAGACCGGCACTCCAAGCTTTAAGGCCAAATGGTCTTAGGATTAAACTGAGTGGTGTTGGAAGATGTAAAAGGTAGACTCCATAAACTGCCACTAAAACTAAGAGATATAATCTAAAAAAACGCTGGTGGTAGGCCCACAAGCGTGTGAAATAGTTTTTCATTAGCCAATAACTGCAAATAGTTTTTGAGCGTTTGATTGGCGAGTAGCATCCATGATGAGGAATAAGTCAACGATTGACCAGATACCACATCCACCACACGTCAAAAGTTTACCAACACCGAGACCAATTTGTCCTAATAGAAAGCGGTCAATTCCAAGAGTCCCACCTAGAAGTGAAATAATCAACAACATTGTTGGATCTTGGAAGCTGATTGAGTAAAGCATTGAAAGTTGTTGCTCAGGAAGTGCTTCAAGACGTTGACGGATGTACTGAACTTGTTCTGTTGGGAAATACTTGGCGTTAATGGTTATCCATTGATCGACTGGATTCATAAATTAAATACCCCTCAAATTTTAAATGATATGTAAAGGATAACATATTGTAAAGGGAGATTCAAGGCGGTCAAGGCTTTTGAAGTCAATAAAAGCAACTTATTTGCAAGCTTCCACTGTGTCATAACTAGAGGATCATTAGGATAATCCTTTCGCACTATGCTTGAGAATGAGCCTACTTCTATTATTTGTGATTTCTCAACCCTTTTTCAAAACTGTCTGAACTCGCCTTAACAGTGATTTTTTCGAGTGTTAAGGGATGGGTGAAACTAAGAGTGTGGGCGTGGAGCATGAGTCGAGATGCGGGGCGGTGGCTATAAAGAGGGTCCCCCAGAATGGCATGACCATGGTGGGCCAGATGCACCCGAATTTGGTGGGTCCGTCCGGTTTTTAGTTGACAATTGACCAGACTGGCTCCTTTGAAGGATTTGAGGCGCGTGAAGGTTGTATAGGCAACCTGCCCTTTTCTAGGATCAACCACTCGTTTTCTACGATCATGGCGGTCGCGTCCAATCTTGTCGTTGTACACAGTCTCCTTGGTCTGAAATTTACCTTCAGCCAATGCCCAGTATTGACGCTGAATCTTCTTATCTTCCAAGAGTCGATTGAGAATAGGGAGAATAAAAGGATTTTTTGCGAAAAGTACAGCCCCACTAGTTTCCATGTCTAGTCGATGAACGACGTAACAGGTTTGCCCACAATAGGCCGAAACATGGTTAAGTAGAGCAATTTCTGTGGGTTCATTACCATGCGTCTTCATTCCTTCAGGCTTGTTGACCACGATGAGATGTTGATCCTCGTAGAGAGGCTCTATCAAATTAGCATTTCCCATAGGGATAATTTTTTCAGGGTAGTCCTCCTTGTCAAAAGTCAGACTAATCTTATCGCCTTTTTCAACAGGACTCTGCCAGTTAATAGCTTCTCCATTGATGAGGACGTGCTTTTTCGTGCGTAGGAAATGACGAATCTTACGAGGAATGAGGAGCTTGGTTTCTAGCAAGTCTTTGACAGTTGTTGCAGGATAGGGATTGATAATTTCTACGTGTAAAGTCATGGTTTCATTATATCATGAACGTTTAAAAGAGGACAGAATCTGTAAAAACTTGGTATAATAGGGTTATGACATTTTTTGATAATCTAAAAAACAAACTTTTTAAAGAAGAAAATAGCGGAAAGGGTAAGGATTCCCAGCCTGCTGAAAAATCGAAGAATTTACAAAATAAGATAAAGGGACTCTTTGCTAAGAAACCTGATGAGGTTGAACAAGCTGTTGAAGACTTAGATATGTCTCAGGAAAGTCAAGAGACGTCACGTTATCAACGTTCTAAGCAAAAGAAACCTATTGATACCACCAAACCTTTAGGTAAGGTTCAGGCGTTCTTGAGCAAGTTTACACTTTCGCCAAGAAATCCTATTCGTCGTTTCTGGCGTCGTTATCATATTGGTAAAATTCTCTTTATCTTGGTAGCTATGCTGGTTTTGACAGTTGGTTCCTACCTTTTCTATATTGCCAAGACGACCAATGTTTCAGATCTTCAAGATGCCTTGAAAGCAACTACGGTTATCTATGACAAAGAAGGCAATCAAGCTGGTTCTTTGTCAGGGCAAAAAGGGACCTATGTGGAGCTGGATGCCATTAGTGATAGCCTAGAGAACGCTGTTATAGCAACTGAGGACCGTACCTTCTACGAAAATAGCGGTGTTAACGTCAAGCGATTCCTCTTGGCCATTGTATCTATGGGACGCTTTGGTGGTGGCTCGACCATTACCCAACAGTTGGCTAAAAATGCCTTCTTGACACAAGAACAGACAGTCACTCGTAAGGCCAAGGAATTCTTCCTCTCTTTGGAATTAACCAAGAAATACAGCAAGCAAGAAATCCTTACTATGTACCTCAATAATGCCTACTTCGGAAATGGGGTTTGGGGTGTTGAAGATGCTAGCCAAAAATACTTCGGGACAAGTGCTGCCAATCTAACTGTTGATGAAGCAGCGACCCTCGCGGGTATGCTTAAGGGACCTGAAATTTATAACCCAATCGATAATATCCAAAATGCGACTAACCGTCGAAACACTGTCCTCGCCAACATGGTTGATGACAAGAAGTTGAGTCAGGCAGATGCCGACAGTGCGGCTGGAGTTGATATGGCTAGTCGTCTGGATGATACCTATCAAGGGACTGGCGATGACTACAAGTATCCGTCTTACTTTGATGCTGTCATTGAAGAAGCTACGAAAACTTATGGTTTGAGTGAGGATGAAATCGTTAAAAATGGTTACAAGATCTACATAGAGATGGATGCCAACTCACAAGCCAATATGCAACAAACCTACGAAAATACCTATCTCTTCCCTACATCAGAAAGTGATGGTAGTACAGCTCAGTCAGCTAGTGTGGCACTTGATCCAACAACTGGAGCGGTCCGTGGTCTAGTAGGTCGTGTAGGTGGTACCAGTGACACAACCTTCCGTAACTTTAACTATGCAACCCAAGGTAAACGTAGTCCTGGATCGACCATCAAACCTTTAGTGGTCTATGCCCCAGCTCTGGCTTCAGGATGGAGCATCAATAAGGACCTTCCAAATAAACCAATCGACTATAACGGCTATACTCCAACCAACTACGGTGGTGTTGAGACAGAGGATGTGCCCATGTATCAAGCTTTGGCCAACTCCTACAATATCCCAGCAGTTTACCTCTTTAATCAAATCGGTATTCAAAAGGGGATTAGTTACGGTCAAAAATTTGGTCTTAACTTTGACAATGTTCCGGAAGAACTTGGAATTTCACTTGGTGGTGGTGTGACAGCCAGTCCTCTTCAAATGGCTCAGGCTTATGCGACCTTTGCTAATGGTGGTGAGATGAATACAGCTTATTTCATCACTAAAATTGAAAATGCCAGTGGAGACATTATTGCTACCCATAGTAAGAAGTCTAAACGTGTTATCAGCCAGTCAGTAGCTAACCAGATGACCAGCATGATGCTTGGTACCTTCTCAAATGGTTCCGCTGTGAATGCCAACTACACGGGTTACACAATGGCAGGTAAGACAGGTACTGTTCAGGCTGAATTCAACAAGGATTTGACTAGTGACCAGTGGGTGATTGGTTATACTCCTGATGTGGTCATGACGACCTGGATTGGTTTTGATAAGACTGACGAAAGTCACTACCTAACAGGAGCTAGCTCGGGAACAGCTTCGACAATCTTCAGCTATATCGCTGCGGATGTTCTACCAAATACACCAGGTACTGAGTTTACTGTTGAAAATGCCTATGCAGCTGATGGTCAAACCCTAGACTATACGGCAGATCCAAATGACTCACGTAATAGTAGTAACAAGTCATGGACAGATAAGGCATCAGATGTTGTGAATGACGTTAAAGATCAGGCAAGTAGCCTATGGGATAAGATTACAGACTCCTTCTCAGGTCTGTTTAGATAGCTTGTCAATTGCACCTAAAAGTGGTAAGATAAAAAGAACGGAGGCGTTATGGCACAGAAAAAAGCAAGCCTAGCGTGTGCTGAATGCGGGAGCCGAAACTACTCAATTAATGTGAGTAGCACTCCCAAACCAACACGACTAGAAGTTAACAAATTTTGTAAACATTGTAAAAAATACACCTTGCATAAGGAAACAAGATAGGAGACACCGTGAGACAAACTGGAAGTATTTTCAAAGTCTTGAAAGACACGACTTGGCCAGACCGTAAACAACGCTGGCATGATTTTATTTCAGTTCTTGAGTATACTGCGTTCTTCACTGTCATCATCTATGCGTTTGATGAATTGTTGAGTCGCGCTATGTCAGCACTGATTAACTTTTTCTAAAGAAAACACAAAAAGAGTGGGAATGCCTGCTCTTTTTTGTTATAATAAATGCAGATAAAAGCGAGAACAAGGGCCATCAGGCTTTTTTATTACGCTTTGAATTAAACCATAGGCATTCATTTACATTTAACACTCGCATCTAGAAGATAGCTAGCCAAAGGTGTTTAAATGTCATTTAGAAAAAAGAAAGGAATCCTAAAATGCTAGATTCATTCGACAAGGGCTGGTTCGTCCTTCAAACGTATTCAGGATACGAAAACAAAGTTAAAGAAAACCTTTTGCAACGTGCCCAAACTTATAACATGCTTGAAAATATCTTGCGTGTTGAAATCCCAACTCAAACTGTCAATGTTGAGAAAAACGGTAAAGTTAAAGAAGTGGAAGAAAACCGCTTCCCTGGTTACGTTCTTGTTGAGATGGTAATGACAGACGAAGCATGGTTCGTTGTCCGTAATACTCCGAACGTTACTGGTTTCGTTGGTTCTCACGGTAACCGTTCTAAACCAACACCACTTTTGGAAGAAGAAATCCGTCAAATCTTGATTTCAATGGGTCAAACTGTTGATGTCTTTGATACTAATATCAAGGTTGGTGATGTGGTTCAAATCATTGATGGTGCCTTTATGGGTCAAGAAGGCCGTGTTGTAGAAATTGAAAACAACAAGGTTAAAATCATGATTAACATGTTTGGTTCAGAAACAGCTGCTGAACTTGAACTTTACCAAATCGCTGAACTCTAAGATAGACAAATAGAGGTCGAGATAAGAGACTTCAACCTCGGAAGACTATCTCATTAAACTTGAGGGGAGAGACTAGAAGCTAGATTTTTGAAATTTAGTTCTGTGTCACTCCCTTTTTTCTAACGGATGATGAATTATAAACGATTTTACGATAGGATTAGTACTCCTTTACGTCCTTACGCTAAGGTTTTAGAAGGCTTGAACAAAATTATAACTAGGACTTTTTACCTGCTTTTTCCTATATTTCTTATTTGGGTTTTGCTAAGGGGTGGCTGGTTTATTCTCTCTACGACAGTGCTTATTATGGGGGGAGGCTTTTTCCTTCTTTCTCTTGGTCGTAGTCTCTATAATCGACCGCGTCCATACCAGACTTGGGCTATCCAATCCCTTATTAAGAAGGACAGTCTAGGCAAGTCCTTTCCCAGCCGGCATGTTTTCTCAGCGACTGTTATTGCTATGTTGGCGCTGACGCTTAACCCCTGGCTAGGTGGGGCTATGCTTTTTCTGGCGGGCGCTCTAGCTCTTTTGCGCGTGCTAGGTGGTGTTCACTATCCTAGTGATGTTTTAGCAGGCTACGTCATTGGAATCCTTGTGGGTCTTCTTCTTTACCTATAGAAAATCTAGTCCTTCTTTGAAAGAGGAGGGCTTTTTTCGTTGAAAAAAGAAAGGTACCTCTGGGGCACCTTTCCTTTTGTTCTAAAATTCGAGTTGGCAATTAAAGGCTGTTCCCACCATTAGATATTGGCTTAGTTTAGGACATGTTCTGTAATAGCTTGAGCCACACCATGTTCATCATTTGAAGTCGTTACTAAGTTTGCAGTTTCCTTAACCCCTTCAGGTGCATTGCCCATAGCAATTCCCAGGCCAGCTAGAGCCAACATAGGACTGTCGTTGAAGTTATCTCCGATTGTCATGACTTCTTCAAGAGGAAGGTTGTAATATTTGGCAACCTCGATGAGAGCGTGTTCTTTAGAAACATGTTTGGCTGTGACTTCAAGATAGTTATCTTTGGATAAGTAAAAGGCTGTCTGTGGAAAATCCATGCTTAGGAGTTTTTGATGGAGGTCCTGAATAACTTTAGGTTCATCAATCAACAAAAGCTTGTGGATAGGAGGCTCTGAATCTGAGACCGTGTCTTGCAGCTCCTTAATAATAGGAGATTCACCCGTGATACTTCCTTCCAACTGAGACCATTTGTCTAGTTTGTTGGTAATCCAGTCCTTGCCAGAGTAGATATTCACAGAGACACTTGGATAATCTGTGGATAAGTAGCTAAGAAGTTCTTGAATTTCAGCTTTATCCACAGGGTGTTGGATGATAGTACGGTCACCCTCAAGTACTAAGGCGCCGTTGTAGCAGGCGATGGGATTGTCATGAAGTCCCAGTTTATGAGCGATTGGTTGCATCCCTAGTGGAGAACGGGCAGATGCTAAAACAAAGGGAATATTTGCCTTTTCAAGCTCTGGCATTACCTCAATCAGTTGTTCATCTACCTGGTGGTTACTAGTGAGAATAGTACCATCAATGTCACTGATAATCAAACGGATATTATTCATAATCGCTATCCTTTCCATCATATAAAATCGTTACTCTGTCTTTAAGGGCTTCGACCAAATCAGGATCAGGTTTTTTATCTGTAATCCAGTAGTCAAAGTCTTTAATCTTACCCAAGATATATTTGGAATGTTTTTCATACTTGTCTGATTCAGCAATAAGAATCTTGGTTCGGGCAGCCTGCATGGCCAGTTGCTTAACAGCAACATCCTCCTCGTCCTCATAACTGACCACTCCTTGATTGAGACTAGCCGCTCCAAAGAAGGCTAAGTCAAATTGTAGATGTTGCAAGAGCTGGGCTTCGTGAAGCGAATAGTAGAAGCGGTTTTTACTGTAAAATCTTCCTCCCAAGAGATGGAAGTCAACGCCTTCTTTGCCACTTAGGACCAAGGCGTTGTCCAAAGAGTGGGAGTAGATAGTGACCTTCTTAGTCAATTTTTGTGAGACTTCAAGTATCAAGGTAGAGACATCGAAGAAGAGTAGAGATTGGTCTTTGATCAAGCTAAGCGCTAGGTCTGCCATTTTTTTCTTGTCTTCAGTGAGTCCTTTCTGACGTTCTTGGAAGCCAAGAACAGTGGTATTTTTTACTGGAAGAATGCCACCATGGGTACGCTGAGCCAAATTCCTCTGGCTGAGGCAGTCGAAATCTCTTCTGACGGTATCTTTGGAAACACCTAATGCGTCAACCATTTCCTTGACAGATAGGTTTCCGCGCTCCTCCAAAAGTGTTAATATTTTCTCTAATCGTTGTTCCTGATACATGAGTCACCTTCTTTCTGATACTAGTATAGCATCTTTTTGCTTTTTTGTTACATAAAAGCGCAAAAAAACTTAAAAAGAACGAAAAAGATGCAAAATAGACTCAGGTGAATTTGCCTCTTAAAGTTCCCTTATCATCTTTAAAAATCCTTCAAAAATGCTATAATAGAAGCATTACGAATATTGGAGAGAAACCATGAGTTTTTACAATCATAAAGAAATCGAGCCTAAGTGGCAAAAATACTGGGCTGACAATCACACGTTTAAGACAGGAACAGACGCCTCAAAACCTAAGTTTTATGCGCTTGACATGTTCCCTTATCCATCTGGAGCAGGTCTGCACGTAGGACACCCAGAAGGCTACACAGCGACTGATATCCTCAGCCGTTTCAAACGTGCACAAGGCTACAACGTCCTTCACCCAATGGGATGGGATGCTTTTGGTTTGCCTGCAGAGCAATACGCTATGGATACAGGGAATGACCCAGCAGAATTCACAGCAGAAAACATTGCTAACTTCAAACGCCAAATCAATGCACTTGGATTCTCTTACGACTGGGACCGTGAAGTCAACACAACAGATCCGAACTACTACAAGTGGACGCAATGGATCTTCACCAAGCTTTACGAAAAAGGCTTGGCTTATGAAGCTGAAGTGCCAGTAAACTGGGTGGAAGAATTGGGAACAGCCATTGCCAACGAAGAAGTTCTTCCAGATGGAACATCTGAGCGTGGTGGCTATCCAGTTGTCCGTAAACCAATGCGCCAATGGATGCTTAAAATTACTGCCTATGCTGAGCGTTTGCTCAATGACTTGGATGAACTTGATTGGCCAGAGTCTATCAAGGACATGCAACGCAACTGGATTGGTAAATCAACTGGTGCCAATGTCACTTTCAAAGTGAAAGGAACAGACAAGGAATTCACCGTCTTTACCACTCGTCCTGATACTCTTTTTGGTGCAACTTTCACTGTCTTGGCTCCTGAGCATGACTTGGTAGATGCTATCACAACACCTGAACAAGCTGAGGCTGTAGCTGATTACAAACACCAAGCTAGCCTTAAATCAGACTTGGCTCGTACAGACCTTGCCAAGGAAAAAACAGGAGTTTGGACTGGTGCTTATGCCATCAACCCTGTCAATGGTAAAGAAATCCCAATCTGGATTGCTGACTATGTTCTTGCTAGCTACGGAACAGGTGCAGTCATGGCCGTACCTGCCCACGATCAACGTGACTGGGAATTTGCTAAACAGTTTGATCTTCCAATCGTAGAAGTGCTTGAAGGTGGAAACGTTGAAGAGGCTGCTTACACAGAAGATGGCCTTCACGTCAACTCTGACTTCTTGAACGGTCTTAACAAAGAAGAAGCAATTGCCAAAATCGTGGCTTGGTTGGAAGAAAAAGGCTTTGGTCAAGAAAAAATCACTTACCGTCTTCGTGACTGGCTCTTTAGTCGTCAACGTTACTGGGGTGAACCAATCCCAATCATTCATTGGGAAGATGGAACTTCAACAGCTGTTCCAGAAAGTGACTTGCCACTTGTCTTGCCAGTAACCAAGGATATCCGCCCTTCAGGTACTGGTGAAAGCCCATTGGCTAACTTGACAGACTGGCTTGAAGTGACTCGTGAAGATGGTGTCAAAGGTCGTCGTGAGACGAATACGATGCCACAATGGGCAGGTTCAAGCTGGTACTACCTCCGCTATATCGATCCACATAACACAGAAAAATTGGCTGATGAGGATTTACTCAAACAATGGTTGCCAGTCGATATCTACGTGGGTGGTGCAGAACACGCTGTGCTCCACTTGCTTTACGCTCGTTTCTGGCATAAATTCCTCTATGACCTTGGTGTCGTTCCAACTAAGGAACCATTCCAAAAACTCTTTAACCAAGGAATGATCTTGGGAACTAGCTACCGTGACCACCGTGGTGCTCTTGTGGCGACTGACAAGGTTGAAAAACGTGATGGTTCATTCTTCCATGTGGAAACAGGGGAAGAATTGGAGCAAGCACCGGCTAAGATGTCTAAATCCCTCAAGAACGTGGTGAACCCAGACGATGTGGTGGAACAATACGGTGCTGATACCCTTCGTGTCTATGAAATGTTCATGGGACCACTTGATGCTTCAATCGCTTGGTCTGAAGAAGGTCTAGAAGGAAGCCGTAAGTTCCTCGACCGTGTTTACCGTTTGATCACAAGTAAAGAAATCGTTGCGGAAAACAATGGCGCTCTTGACAAGGTTTATAACGAAACGGTTAAATCTGTTACTGAGCAAGTCGAGTCTATGAAATTCAACACAGCCATTGCCCAACTCATGGTCTTTGTCAATGCAGCTAACAAGGAAGACAAACTCTACGTGGATTACGCCAAAGGCTTTATCCAATTGATTGCTCCATTTGCGCCTCACTTGGCAGAAGAACTCTGGCAAACAGTTGCGGAAACAGGAGAGTCAATCTCTTATGTAGCTTGGCCAACATGGGACGAAAGCAAATTGGTTGAAGACGAAATCGAAATCGTTGTTCAAATCAAAGGTAAAGTCCGTGCCAAATTGATGGTCGCTAAAGATCTTTCACGCGAAGAGTTGCAAGAAGTAGCTCTTGCTAACGAAAAAGTCAAAGCAGAGATCGATGGCAAGGAAATTGTGAAAGTAATTAGTGTACCTAATAAACTCGTTAATATTGTCGTTAAATAACGAGTTTATTAGCCTTATCTGCTACCTTCAACAGTCCACTGGACTATTGAAGCCGAACAAACTTGTTAACATCGTTGTGAAATAAAAATGAATCCTTCGGAGCTAAGCTCTGGAGGATTTTTTACTCTTCTTGACAAGAAAACGACATTTTGTTAATATCATTAACAAAAAGAAGGAAACTATGAATAAGAAAGAACTGCATAAGTTTAATAATCGTTTTAACAGCTTTGTTTTAGCCTTTGAACGGTTGAAAAAGGATCAGCATAGGAATAGTATTGATAAATCAATCACGATTAATGAAGTCCATTTGATTAATCTAATAGGTCGGAATCAGCCTGTGAATCTAGTAAAATTATCTGAGTTACTTGAAGTATCAAGGAGTGCTATTACTCAGAGTGTTAGACGTTTAACCAAGAAAGACCTCATTACTTTTGAATTTGCACCGGATAATGAAAAAAATAAATATCTGATATTATCCAAAAAAGGGGTTGAAGTTTTTAACGTCCATAAAGAGCAGCAAGAATATATTGAAAAAACCATTTTTTCAGTTTTAAGAAACTATAGTGAAGAGGACCTTCAAATGGTTATGAAACTGATGGATGATGTTGAACAGGTATGGCGAGAGTTACCGTGGTAAAAGTCACGGTAATTTTAAAACCATATTATTAATTATGTTAACAAAAAAGAGGAAGATATGACTATACAAATTGAACTGATCTCAGAGTCTGAGTTAGCAGACGAATCTTTTAGTATTGTCATCGATGGCTTAAAACCAAGGGAAACATATCGAGTCGAAATGTTTCTATCCGATTATTATTGTATCAATGCTCCCATGCTTTTAGCTCATGATGGTTTATGGAGATCAACAGGGATTTTTGTATCAGATAAGAATGGTATTATTGATATGTCACAAACTCCATCTTGTTCTGGCTCTTATGAAGGCATTTCAACAATGGGACTATTTTCTAATGCAAAGCCCTTGACCAATAAGAAAAAGAAGCTCCCAACCTCTCTTTCTAAAATTCCTTTACTAGATCGGTTTTTTGTGGAAATCAAAATTATGCAAGGAAATACTGTCATTGCAGAGAGAACTTTCACAAGACATTACATGAGTTCGCAAATTAGTCATAAAGATATTTACGGGAAATATTTTCAAGGGAGACTCTTCTATGATAAAAAGGCAATAAAAACACCAGCATTGATTATTGTGAGCGGTAGTGAAGGACGGATTGAAAAGGCACAGAATATAGCTCAGCTTTTATCTTCTAGAGGTTATATTTGCCTAGCAGTTGCCTACTTTGGTTTAGAGAGGTTACCAAATTATTTAGAACGTATTCCTTTAGAGTGCCTTGTGGAAGCAAAGGATTATCTACGTCAGCATCCTCAAGTAGATAGTGAAAAAATTGGAATCTATGGACGGTCTAAGGGAGCAGAATTCGTTTTAGCTGAGGAGAGCTTTTTTAATGACGTTCAATGTTTGGTGCTAAATTCACCCTCTGATGTGGTGTATGAAGGGATAGAAGGGAAATGGAACTCTCATACTTCTTCTTGGACGCATTTGCAAAAAGAACTTCCCTATCAAAAGTTTCGACTTAGAGATTATCTGTTCAGCAAACTTTTTAGAAAACCTATCCCTAAAGATTGCTCTGCTAGGATAGACATTAGTCAATTACATTCGCCAATTTTATTGCTCGGAAGTACTGTTGATGAAATATGGGATGCTTCATCAGCAATTAATGATATTATCTCGCATTATAAAGGACACTACATTACCTTTAAAAAATATCATGAAACAGGTCACATGTTGACAGTGGCTTATCAACCAAATCACCGTTATCGAAAAGATTGGCGTTTATTGATGAAAGAGAGTAAGGATTCTTGGTTGGCTACGATTCATTTTTTTGATAGGCATTTGAAGAAGCAATGCTACAAATCCTATGGAAATGATATAAAAAAGTAATTCATTCCCACTTTTGATGAGTTATCTCTAGTGAGAGATTGTGTTACTGTCTTACTAGCAACTAAAGTTGAAAGTCAATTTTTTCTTTTTTTATTGGGGAAATTGATTTTTATGAAAAATACTATTAATCTCTTCCATCTCGCCACTTAGCTCTTCATTTTGACCACTTATCCCCAAAAGCCGTTTTTTAAGCGGCTTTTTTGCTAGACTGGTTCTATCAAAAGGAGAGAAAAAAATGATTTTACAAGCTAAAAATATAAGCAAACGGTATGGGAACTACCTTGCTGTTGATAATATTCAATTACAATTTAAAAGAGGGACCTTCAATGCGATTCTAGGACCAAATGGGGCGGGGAAATCAACGTCGATTTCCATGTTGATTGGTTTGAAACAACCAACGCAAGGTGAAATCATCTATGAACCCGATACTAAAATTGGTGTGGTCTTCCAAAACAGTGTTTTAGATGAGATGCTGACGGTTAGGGAAAATCTGACCATTCGTGCCAGACAGTACAAAGGCCTAAAACCAAATCGTGTGTCTGATCTTATTGATCGACTAGGCCTATCAGCTTTCCAAAAGCAGAAATATGGGACGCTTTCAGGCGGCCAAAAGCGTCGGGTTGACATTGCGCGTGCTCTACTGCACGGTCCAGATCTTCTGTTCTTAGATGAGCCAACGACAGGTTTAGACATTCAAACCCGGAAGTCTATTTGGGATTTGCTCTATCAATTGCAGAGGGAAGAGGGGATGACCGTTGTACTGACCACGCATTATCTTGATGAAGCAGATGAAGCTGATCAGATTTATATTGTGGACCATGGGAAAGTGATTGCTCAAGGATCGGCACTAGATATTAAGAGTCAGTATGCAAAAAACATCTTGAAGATTCGCTTCAAGGAGAGACAGCAGATAGAAAGTCTCAAATCTTCGGGAATGTCAGTAGAGCAACAAAGTCAATTAGAGTATGTTCTTCAACCCGAGAGTGAAAGGGAAGCCATTGATTACCTGGCGCAAGTTAGAGATAAACTAGCCCATTTTGAGTTTCGTCCAGGGACCATGGATGATGCCTTTATTGCACTTACAGGAAGGGAGGTCCGCTAATGCTAGCCTTACTAAAACGAAATTTTTTATTGTATTTTAGGAATCGTTCAGGGGTTTTCTTCTCCTTGTTGGGAGCCTTGATTTCCTTTATTCTCTATATTATTTTTCTTCAAAAGAATCTAACAGATGCTTGGGCTCAGCTCCCCAATAGTGGTCCTTTGTTAAATAATTGGCTAATGAGTGGAACGTTAGCAGTGACAGGGATTACGACTAGTCTGGCTGCCTTTACTCAGCTGGTAAAGGACCGTGAACGTCAAGTAGATCAGGACCTTTATTTATCGAATCATGGGAAATGGCGATTAGCATTTTCGTATCTAGAGAGTGCAATCATCATTTCTTTATCTATGCAGGTTCTTATGTATGTGCTGATGTGTGGCTATTTTAGAGAAGTTCCAACCCTTTCTCTATTACCTGAGGTGCTCCTCATCATGCTGCTTAGTAGCCTGCTTTCTAGCTTGGTGAATGCCATTTTTGTTCACTTTTTCCAATCAGTAGATAGTCTTGGAAAGTTTGCGACCATAGTGGGTACAGCTTCCGGTTTTTTGGTAGGGACTTATGTACCTTTGGGCGTTCTACCTAATTTTGCTCAACTACTAATGAAATGTACCCCAGCAACTTATATTGCTGCACTTTATCGGCAAGTCCTCATGAATGAAACATTAAGTGAGACCTTTAAAGGTCAAGGTGATCTTCGTCAAGAGTTCCAAGAGAAAATGGGTGTTCAACTCAAGTGGCAAGAGTTGTTGACAAAGGAAAATACTTACTTTATAGTGTTAGGAGGTATTCTTCTAGTAGGCATTCTTTGGGTTGTTTTAGTGAAAAGGTCTAGTAAGAAAAAATAAGTGAGAGTTGGAATAGGAATGAAACTTCGTTTTGAAGAAAAGTCAGGTATTTCGACAAAGGACCCCTGTGTGGTTATCCAAGCAGAGCGATTGTCTGATCAAGCACGAGAGGTAATGGATTACCTCGAACAATTTTCAGTTGTAAATCAAGTGGTGATTCCTATTAAAACGGATGATCATTTGGTTATGGTAAAAATTGATGATATTATCCTAGCTGAGATTGATAAGAATGTGTTAACGATTTATACAATAGACAAAACCTATACGATGAAAGAGACACTGACAAACTTTCAGCATCGCATCAATCGTCGAAGTTTTTTACAGATATCACGTCATGCTGTTATGAATATAGACCATTTGGAATCCCTATCGGATAGTTTTTCTGGCAATATGATGGCCAAAATGACAGGTGGAGTGAAGTCTAGTGTCAGCCGAAAATATGTCAAATCCTTGATGGATTATTTAGGGGTCTAGGAGGAGCCTATGAAACGTTTTATTGCTTATTTTGTATCCGGCGTGAGAACGGGATCGTTCTTCTATCTTGCCCTCCTTTTACTAGGTCAATTATTTCCCCAGATTATCTATCCAAAAGTTAGTGTGGGAAATATTTTAGCCCTCTTTATGATGAGTGGCTTAATGGGGATGCTCTCGTGGATTTTGGAAGACCTTGACCGTATGTCCTACAGACTTAGAGTAATCTTGCATTTCTTGTTGACGGCGATTGTACTGATAGGGACTTGTCTAATAGCGGGTTGGATTGATGCTGTGCTGAATCCTATCATATGGATTGTCTTCATTTCCGTTTATATTATTATCTGGCTTTACCTCATTTGGCAAATGCATATGAGAACCCAACGTATTAACCAAGCCTTAATACATCGTCGAAGCCAGAAAAAGAAAGAAAAGTAATAAATTATAGTAAACTTCAAAAAAATACTCTTTTCCCCTTGACCCTCACGCCACGTCATAGCCTATACTCTTAATCAGAGAGGAGTTCTAATGAAATCTGTAAAAGAAGTGAGCCAACTATCAGGTGTCAGTGTGCGCACCCTTCATTATTATGACGAAATTGATTTGCTGAAACCGTCGGTTGTGGCTGAAAATGGTTACCGTTACTATAATCGCGATGCGGTTGTCCGTTTGCAGGAAATATTGCTTTACCGTGAGTTAGACTTTCCTCTCAAAAAAATTAAGGAAATCGTAGGTCAACCAGGTTATGATAAAGTTCAAGCGCTTAGGGATCAGATTAAGCTCTTAGAGCTGAAAAAGTCCCGTTTAGAAGCCGTCATAGCCCATGCTAAGGCCTTACAAATGGAGGAAGAAGAAATGTCATTTGAAGCGTTTGATCAAAAAGCTGTGGAAGAATTTCAGGAAGAAGCTCAGGCTAGATGGGGTCAGACAGAAGCTTATCAAGCTTTTGCGGCTAAGGGAGAGGAGTCCTTCCCTGAAGTCACAAAAGAGATGACTGCAATTATGTCTACCTTTGGACAGCTCAAAGAGTCTAATCCTGATGACAATAGTGTGCAGGAGCAAGTAAGGGTGTTACAAGACTATATTAGTCAGCATTTTTATCCATGTGACCAAACGGTATTAGCTGGTCTAGGTCAGATGTACCAAACAGATAATCGCTTTTCTAGCTTTATCGATCAAGTCGGAGGATCAGGGACTGCAGTTTTTCTCGCAGAAGCTATTCGTATTTATTGTCAATAAACTAAAGCCAAAGCCAAAGTCTTAAGGATTTTGGCTTTTTCTCATGTCATAGTGACATTTATGTCACTATTTTTATAATCATTTAATGTTTATAATCAATGTATCGTTTTAGAAGGCGATTAGTTAAGTGTTTCTGCTATTTTGCTTGAAATTTCCATGCAGATAATCAGCTGAAATTTAACCAAACTCTAATTTAAATAAAATTTATGGAGGAAACCATGTCCATTTTAACCATTGACCACATCTCAAAGTACTATAATCTCGACGGTACGAACCAAGAGCGCGCTTTGAACGATGTTACACTTGAGATTGCACCAGCAAAGATCACTGCTATCTACGGTCCATCTGGCTGTGGTAAGACCAGTCTGCTCAGTATTATTAGCGGCTTGGATAGTCAGTATCAGGGAAATCTGTATTTCAAGAATCAGAACATGCGTGATTTTTCAGAGCGTGACCTGACCTATTTTAGAAAGGCCCATATTGGCTTTGTCTTTCAAAATTTCAATCTTATCCCTCATCAATCAGTCCTTGAAAATGTCAAGATGCCTCTTTACGTTAAAAATATGACTGATAAAGAGATGATCGAGATTGCGGAAAAGGAGCTCAGCCGTCTTGGAATCGGAGAATTTATCAAGAAAAATGTTAAGCAGCTTTCTGGTGGGCAAAAACAACGTGTGGCCATTGCCCGTGCCCTAGTTAATAATCCAGAAATGATTGTGGCTGATGAACCGACTGGTTCTCTTGATTCTCAGTCTCAGGAAAATGTTCTCGAAATTTTTAAAGAGCTAGCCGAGGCAGGTAAAACTGTGATTATCGTAACCCATAACCCTGAGGTGGCGGATTATGCGGATGTTGTCATTAAAATGAAGGATGGTGAAGTCGTTGAAACAATCGAAAAATAAGGGATTGACCCTCAAGAATAAACTTAAATTGTCATTGAGCAACTTTATGGAACGTAAGTGGCGTAATCTTTTGATTGCGACGGCAACTTCCATTGGTTTTATCGGTGTTTTAATTTCCTTTGGTTTGGGGAATGCTATCGTTGGTATGATTAATGACAGTACCGATGGTGGTAACATTCCATCCCAAATTCAGATTAGTCTTAGTGCTAAATCAGCAGCCAGAGGGGTTCTAAATGCGGATGATGAGAAGTTTATTCGTAGTCAGATTAAGAGTGAAGACATTAAGTATTTGGAAAGTCCCTTTGGCATGAATATGACTAGTCTTACCCTAGATGGCAAGACCATGGATTTCAGCAAGGACCTTCCTAACTATTCTCAGGTTATCAGTCTCTACAAGAACACAAAAATATCTACATCTCGCAATGGTAAGGATAAGATTTCAGCCGGGAAGCCTTTTAAATCCGCAGATGAAAAGGGTTTAACCCTTCCGATGAGTTTTGTCAAACATTACAATGAAGAAACAGGGAAGAAGCTCAAGGCTAAAGACTTTATCGGCAAAGAAATCTCAGCTCAGATTGTTGAAAATACTGCTGAGGGAACTAAAGTAGCGGATATCAAGACTAAGATTGTCCGTATTGTTGATGACAGCGAGGATACTGAAGAGAGCAATAGCTATATGCCAGCCAAACAATTGGAAGATTTGCTCAAAGAAAATGGCTTTACTAAAACAGTCTCTTACATGCTTTTGGAGCTTAAGAATCCAGCCAAGACTAAGGAAGTCACTAAAAAGTTACAGAAAAACAAGAAGTACCTGGTTCTTTCACAGCAAGCTATCCTCGATGTCATTATTAAATTCATCCGTGTTATCCAAGCACTCTTGATTATCCTTTCGTCACAAGCTATCCTAGTTTCAGCTGTCATGATTGGAATTATCATCTATATTAATATCATGCAACGCTCAAAAGAGATTGGTGTCATGAAGGCTGTCGGTTACCTTAATCGTGACGTGAAAGCTATCTTTGTTTATGAGGCACTCTGGATTACGGGTATCTCACTGGCTCTTGCCCTCCTTGTATCACAGGGGATTGGAAGCCTGACCAACATGATTGTTTCACATCTCTACCCAAGTGTCAGCAAGGTATTTGATCTAAATCTGACATCAATTCTCATCATGTTTGGCTTCTCGCTCTTGATGGGCTATGTATCAGCCTACCTTCCAGCCCGTAAAATCAGTAAAATGGACCCTGTCGAGTCCCTAAGATATGAATAGAAATGAAGAGTAGTCTCCCTAGGCTACTCTTTTTTGTCAAAACAAACATTAGAAAATTCAGAAAATCCAAACAATAATTAACTTTCTGAAAAGTGGAGACAATTGCTCAAAAATGCTATAATAGTCAGCATATACAGGCTATTAATAACAAAAAAAGAAGTACCTATTCGATAGGAGGAATTCCATGTATAAAGATGACAGTTTAACCTTGCACACTGACTTGTATCAAATCAATATGATGCAAGTCTACTTCAACCAAGGTATTCACAATAAAAAGGCCGTTTTCGAAGTTTATTTCCGTCAACTTCCGTTTAAAAATGGCTTTGCTGTGTTCGCAGGTCTGGAACGTATTGTCAACTATCTTGAAAATCTGACTTTCTCAGAAACTGATATTGCTTATCTAAAAGAGTTAGGCTATCCTGAGGATTTTCTAGACTATCTAGCCAACCTAAAACTCGAGTTGACTATCAATTCAGCCCTTGAGGGTGATTTGGTATTTGCTAATGAACCGATTTTCCAAGTGGAAGGTCCCTTGGCTCAGTGTCAGTTAGTAGAGACTGCCTTGCTAAATATCCTCAATTACCAGATTCTTATTGCTACCAAGGCAGCTCGCATTCGCTCTGTCATTGAAGATGCTCCTTTATTGGAGTTTGGGACACGTCGTGCACAAGAGATGGATGCAGCAATTTGGGGGACGCGTGCAGCCGTGATTGGTGGTGCTGATGCAACGTCCAATGTACGTGCGGGCAAGATTTTTGGCATCCCAGTTTCTGGTACCCATGCCCATGCCCTTGTTCAAGCCTATGGCAATGATTACGATGCCTTCAAAGCCTATGCATCAACTCATAAGGACTGTGTATTCCTTGTGGATACCTATGACACTCTCAAAATTGGTGTTCCGAATGCTATTCGTGTAGCTAAAGAGCTAGGTGATAAAATCAATTTCTTGGGTGTTCGTCTTGATTCAGGTGACTTGGCTTATCTATCGAAGCAGGTCCGTAAGCAGTTGGATGCTGCCGGTTTCCCTGATGCCAAAATTTATGCTTCAAATGACCTTGATGAAAATACCATCCTCAACTTGAAGATGCAAAAGGCCAAAATTGATGTCTGGGGAGTGGGTACTAAGCTTATCACTGCCTATGATCAACCAGCCTTGGGTGCTGTCTACAAGATTGTCTCAATCGAGGATGATCAGGGTGTCATGCATGATACTATCAAATTGTCCAACAATGCTGAGAAGGTATCAACACCAGGTAAGAAGCAAGTCTGGCGTATTACGAGTCGTGCTAAGGGTAAATCAGAAGGTGACTATATCACCTTCGCAGACACGGATGTTAATGCTTTAGAAGAAATTAATATGTTCCACCCAACATATACCTACATTAATAAGACTGTTCGTGATTTTGATGCAGTGCCACTCTTGGTCCCAATCTACGACAAGGGTCAACTCATCTATGACTTGCCTAGTCTTAATGAAATCAAGGCTTATGCGACTAAGGAATTGGATGAACTTTGGAATGAGTACAAGCGCGTGCTTAACCCTCAAGATTATCCAGTTGACTTGGCTAAAGATGTTTGGGATAACAAGATGACCTTGATTGATAATGTCCGTAAGAAAGCCCATGACTTGTCAGAGTAAAAGGAGAAATTATGACTTTGCAAGAAACTATTATTGCTCAACTAGGCGTTAAACCTAGAATTGATCCAAAGGAAGAAATTCGAAAATCTGTTGATTTTTTGAAGGCCTACATGCTCAAACATCCATTCCTTAAAACATATGTTTTGGGAATCTCAGGAGGTCAAGATTCTACATTGGCTGGCCGTCTAGCCCAACTTGCGGTTGAAGAGCTCCGTGCAGAGACAGGAAAAGACTATCAGTTTATCGCCATTCGATTGCCATATGGTGTCCAAGCAGATGAAGATGATGCCCAACGTGCTCTTGCTTTTATCAAGCCAGATGTGAGTCTTGTGGTTAACATCAAAGAAGCTGTAGATGGTCAGGTTGCTGAACTTGCCAAGGCAGGCGTAACCGTTTCTGACTTTAACAAGGGGAATATCAAGGCCCGTCAACGTATGATTACCCAATACGCGGTTGCGGGTGAAAATAGTGGGGCAGTTATCGGGACAGACCACGCCGCTGAAAACCTTACTGGCTTCTTCACAAAATTTGGCGATGGTGGTGCGGATATTTTGCCGCTCTTTCGTCTAAACAAGCGTCAAGGTGCAGCCCTTCTTGCAGAACTTGGTGCAGATAAGGCTCTATATGAAAAAGTGCCAACAGCTGACTTGGAAGAGGATAAACCAGGAATCGCTGATGAAGTGGCACTTGGTGTGACCTACCGTGAAATTGATGATTACCTTGAAGGCAAGGAAGTATCAGCCAAAGCCCAGGAAACTATTGAGAATTGGTGGCGTAAAGGTCAACATAAACGTCACTTGCCAATCACTATTTTTGATGAGTTTTGGAAATAAGAGGAGAAATGAATTATGATCAAAGCTTATATTGATTTTTGGAAACGTGCCTTTGACTTTAGCGGACGTTCGACTCGTCCAGACTACTGGTGGGCTTACTTGGTTAATGTCATTATTATTACTATTCTTACTGTTTTTTGTGTTCTTATTCCTTTCTTCAGTAATGTTGATCTTAGTGACCCAGCTCTGTTGAATAATCAGACTGAACTGCAAAAAATAATTATTACCTATGCTTGGCCACTAATGCTTTTTAGCTTAATTGAACTTATCCCTCAATTGTCTCTACAAATCCGTCGTTTGAGAGATGCAGGATTTCATCCGGCTTGGGTACTTCTAAGTTATATAGGGCTTGTACCAATCTTGGTTATCTTCTCATTGATTGGAAGCATTGTCCTCCTTATCATGTCGTGTCAGCCAACGAAACCAGCACCTGAAACGCAGTTTGATAAAGTGGAATAAGATTGTCATAACCCTAGGCTTTACCTAGGGTTATTTTTAAATTGAATTTTCAGAAATTAGTGATAAAATAGAGAGGAATAAGGCTTAAAAGGAGGAATCTTATGACTTCACTATCAACAGATTTCACAGATAAACTATTTGCAGAATATGAGGCCAATGCCAAGTACAGTGCTATTGAGAATGCTGTAACTCATAATGGCTTGCTCAAATCCATCGAAACACGTCAATCAGAAGTTGAAAACGACCATGTTTTCTCAATCGATTTGACTAAAGATGAGGTGTCTAACCAGAAAGCTTCAGGACGTTGCTGGATGTTTGCGGCACTAAATACTTTCCGTCACAAATTAATCTCAGACTTTAAATTGGAAAGTTTCGAACTTTCTCAAGCTCACACTTTCTTCTGGGACAAGTATGAAAAATCGAACTGGTTCTTGGAACAAATTATTGCCACAGCAGATCAAGAGATTGGCAGTCGTAAGGTTAAATTCCTTTTGGATACCCCTCAACAAGATGGTGGACAATGGGATATGGTCGTATCACTTTTTGAAAAATACGGTGTTGTACCAAAATCGGTTTATCCAGAATCTGTATCTTCAAGCAATAGTCGTGAGCTTAACCAATATCTCAATAAGCTCCTTCGTCAAGATGCTCAAATCTTACGTGACCTAATTGCAGGTGGTGCTGATCAGGCTACTGTTCAAGCTAAGAAGGAAGAGCTTCTTCAAGAAATTTTCAATTATCTTGCTATGACTCTTGGTTTACCACCACGTCAGTTTGATTTTGCCTACCGAGATAAGGATGACAACTATCAATCTGAGAAAAATATCACACCACAAGCATTCTTTGAAAAATATGTGGGTCTCAAACTCAGTGACTATGTGTCAGTTATCAACGCTCCAACAGCTGATAAACCTTACGGGAAATCTTATACTGTTGAGATGTTAGGTAATGTTGTAGGTGCACCAAGTGTTCGTTATATCAACCTCCCAATGGACCGTTTCAAAGAGCTTGCTATTGCACAGATGAAGTCTGGAGAAACTGTTTGGTTTGGTTCAGATGTTGGTCAAGTTTCAGACCGTCAAAAAGGTATTCTTGCAACTAATGTTTATGACTTTACAGCTAGCATGGATATTAACTTGACTCAAGATAAGGCAGGACGTTTGGACTACAGTGAATCTCTCATGACTCATGCCATGGTATTGACTGGGGTTGATTTGGATGCCGATGGCAAATCTGTTAAATGGAAGGTTGAAAACTCTTGGGGAGACAAGGTTGGACAAAAAGGTTACTTTGTCGCTTCTGATGCCTGGATGGATGAATACACTTATCAAATCGTTGTCCGCAAAGACTTCCTTACAGCTGAAGAATTAGCAGCCTATGAAGCAGAGCCACAAGTACTTGCTCCTTGGGACCCAATGGGAGCCCTTGCTTCAAAATAAGACAATACATGAAAACACTGGAAATTTTCCAGTGTTTTTTATAGTTTCTTTAAAATCTATCGGTAAAAAAAGAGTTATCCAATCAGATAACCCTTTTTATTTCTTATTCTTCTGCTGTAGCAGTGTTTGAATTTGAATGTTCAGAGCCATTAGAAGAGGCCGATGTCGATGGATTTGTTGAAGCATCAGGACCGTACTGTTGACTATCTTGTGAACTTGATGAGTCACTGCTTTGGCTTGAGTCTAAACTTGATGATGAGCTAGATGTTCCAAGTGATCCTGTGTAAACATTTGATGTTGAAGAACCAGTAAGGAAGACATAGCTACCATTATTATAAACACCGCTAGGCATATCGAAATCTTCAGAACCCGCACCATACATCTGGTTAAGGTAGCTACTTGTTACACCATAGATTTGTTTAGCGATATCAAGGTCTGAATCATGAAGTGGTGTTTTACGATTTTTATAACCTGTCCAAATCGCCATAGAATACTTGGTATTGTAACCAACGAAAGTTTCATCTGGAACCATAAGGTAAGCGTAGACGCCACTTTCTTTTTGTACCTTGTAGTATTCATCGTCACCATAGTTAGATGTACCGGTCTTAGCAGCGTTGAACGTACCAGGGACATAAGCTTCAGTCGCTGTACCACCTGTCATTACTTGTTTCAACATGCTTGACATCATGTAAGCTGTTTGTGGTGACATGGCTTCAACACCTTTAGAATCAAATGATTTTGTTGAACCGTCTTCAAATTTGATTGATTTAATGTAAGAAGGTTTATAGTAAGTACCACCATTTGCAAAGGCTGCATAGGCTGCGGCCATTTTCTCACTTGATGCACCATACTTAGGATCTGCTGATGATGTTGAAGATGAGATGGCATTGGAGTAGAACATTTCTGGATACTCAATACCTAAATCTTTCAAGAAGGACTGGGCATAGTCCAACCCAACAGCTTGAAGAGCTTTAACGGCTGTTACGTTACGCGATTGTTGAAGCGCATAAGTCAATGAGATACTTCCAAAGTACTTACGGTCCCAGTTGTAAACTGGCGTTGAGGAACCTGGGAAATTGTAAGGATTATCGTAAACAGTCGTACCAGTGTTTGTATAAATACCTTTTTCAATAGCAGGAGCATAGTCAGTGATTGGTTTCATTGTAGAACCCCAGTCACGGTCTGTTTGAACAGCTTGGTTAGTAGCGAGAGCAATATTTTCATCTTGGTGACGTGATCCCAATTGGGCAACGACACGACCGTTAGTAACATCAATAATAGTAGAAGCAACTTGGAAACTATCATTTGGATAGTAGATATAGTCATCAGTATTATAGACGTTCCAGATATATTTTTGAATATCTGGATTAAGGTTAGTGTAGACGTCGAGACCTGCTGAGTAGATATCAGCATTGGCATCAGTAGCTACCTGCTCAATAACTTGTTTGATGTAGTTATCTAAGTATGGCTCATAGCTAGCTTTCTTCGTAAGTGGAAGAAGGCCATCTGATACATCAGTTGCTTTAGCTTGCTCGTACTCTTCTTTGGAAATGTTTTTGTCTTCATACATTTCACTAAGAACAGTGTTACGACGCTCTTTGGCAGCATCTGGATTAGCATAAGGGTCATATTGTGTTGGTGCTTGTGGAATACCAGCAAGAAGAGCTGCTTGGGCAACAGAGAGGTCGCTCAAGTCCTTACCAAAGTAAGATTTAGCTGCCGTCTTCATACCGTAGTAACCATTACCCATATAAACCTTATTAATGTAGAAGGTCAAGATTTCTTGTTTAGTGAATTGACGCTCCATTTGGAGTGACAACCAGATTTCTTGTGACTTACGTTTAAGGGTTTGGTCAGAAGTGTTAGTTGAGAAGTAAGCCAACTTAATCAACTGTTGGTCGAGCGTAGACCCCCCTTGGGTGCTGCTACGACGAAGGTTGTTAACAGCTGCCCCCATGATACGGTAGACGTCAATCCCACGGTGAGTGAAGAAACGTTTATCCTCGATAGAGGTGATGGCATTAACTAGAGTTGTTGGAATTTCATCTGTTGATGCACTCTCACGCTTCTCAGCTCCCAAGTCGGCAATAAGACTACCATTAGCGTCGTAAATCTTACTTGAGTTTGTTGATTGCAGTTTGTTCTCGGTAAGTTTAGGAACACTGCTAACATAGTAGGCAAAGAGGCTACCACCAGCGATGACACAGACTACAAAGAAAGTGAGCAGTCCAATAAATCCGTATTTTGCAATACGCCAGCCCAAACTTTGGTCTGAAGCGGCAGAGCGTTTTCCTTTGCTATAGCGAGAAGAATCTGAACGCTTGACCTTGATGTTTTTAGCACGTTTAGTCAAACCGTTAAGTGATTCTTTAAAGTTGCTGAAATTAAATTTAGCCATTATGTGTTACCACCTAATAATTTTTCAATGATTTCTAAGTAAGGAACTTGAGGATAAGCTGCTTCTGCAATTGCATAGCCTCTTTTTTTGATATAATCAAGAGGCATTGATTTCGTCCCTTTATCAATCTGATAAAAAGCGATTAAGTCTTTGGCAGGCAGAAGGTAGGTTTCCTTAAGCGTCGAGAAGTGAAGTAGCACGAAGCAGATCCCATCTTGACTGATGACCTGAGACATGTGCTCAATTTGATGCGCATGAAAGTTTTTCATAGGCATGGATGTCTTTTGTCGTGTCTCTTTGGCTTCAAAATCAATGTAGTATCCTTTGTAAACGCCGGAGTAGTCGGTAGTAGAAGCTTGTCTAAAGTAAGCTTCTACAATCTTTGCCCGTGAGCGTTTGGGATAATCGACTTTGACAATTTGAACAGGGGTAGGTTTTTTATGAATAACGGCTAAACCACGCGACAAATAGTAATCATTAGTCGCGTTAATAGCAGATTCAAAGCTCATCCCCCGATTGGCAAAGTCAACTCTATTTGATTTTTTAGGACGTACTTGTGCTATCTTACGAGATATCTGATGGGGATAGTTTACCATTTCTTTCCCTTCTTCTTTATAAGATATGCATAAAGACTATTTCATTATACCATAAAATGAACGAGGAAAACAACAAATGACATCACTACTGGTAACTGGCTATAAGAGCTTTGAACTCGGTATTTTTAAAGACAAGGACCCTAAAGTAACCATTATCAAGAAAGCAATCAAACGTGATTTGATGCGTTTCTTGGATGATGGTGTGGATTGGATGATTTTTACTGGGAACCTCGGTTTTGAATTTTGGGCACTAGAAGTAGCCAAAGAACTTCAAAAAGACTATCCTTTGAAGTTAGCGACTATCTTCCCTTTTGAAACGCATGGTCAGAATTGGAATGAAGGTAATCAAACAAAACTAGCAGCCTTTAAGCAGGTTGATTTTGTCAAGTACAGCTTCCCCGCTTACCAATCTCCAGCACAGTTTAAACAATTTAATCAGTTTCTCATTGACAATACAGATCAGGCTTATTTATTTTATGAACCTGAAAATGAAACAAATCTGAAATATTTTTACGGTATGATGTTAGAAGCAAGGGGTTATCCCGTATCTAGACTGACTTTTGATGACCTCAATGAAGTCATGTCGGAATAGGATATAATTGAATTTTAAACTTGCATTTTTATCTTTTTTTCTGTATCATAAGAACATTAGACAGTAAAGTATTAGTAAGTTAGATAAGACAAGTATTGGAGAATAAAAATGGCTAAGATTAATTTAACGCCCAAGAAAATCTACGAACAAGAATTTAAAACAAGCATGCGTGGATACGATAAAAAAGAAGTTGATGAGTTTCTAGACGATGTAATCAAAGATTACGGTGTCTATATTGCTCTAGTTAAGGAATTGCAAGAAGAAAATGCAAAACTGAAGGCTAAGACTTCATCAGCTCCTGCTAGTCGCCCAGCATACGCAAGTGCGACAAGTGAGTCATCACGTGCGAATGCCAATGTTGCTTCGGCTTCAAACTATGATATCTTAAAACGTATCAGTCGTTTGGAGAAAGAGGTCTTTGGAAAACAAATCGTCGAATAAAACTGGTTTGTGCAATTTTCGGATAATCGCATGGTTGCTAGTCTTCCATGAGGAAAGTCCATGCTAGCACTGGCTGTGATGCCAGTAGTGTTTGTGCTAGGTGAATTAATAAGCCTAGGGACTTGATTTTCAAGTTACGGCGAGTGAACTGGCTAAGTCTTAGGATAGGTTTTAGTAGCTCTGAAAGTGCCACAGTGACGGAGTTTTTAGGGAAACCTAAAAAGTGGAACGCGGTAAACCCCTCAAGCTAGCAACCCAAACTTTGGTAGGGGCATGGGATGGCTGGAAACGAACGGACCATCCTGACTGCTTTGCAGTAGACAGATGATTATCGAAGGAAGTGGTACCTAGTCACTTCTGGAACAAAACATGGCTTATAGAAAATTGCATATAGGTGAGGCTGGGACACATGTCTCAGCCTTCTTTTAGCAAGAATTCTCTCTTTTATATTTAAAGAAAAGAGTGGGTAATAAGCTATCGGTTAAGAAAGTTTGTACTCGTAACAATGAGATAAAAGGATGACAATGAAAGAAACATTTACATTAGTAGCAACTGCAGCAGCAGGTCTTGAGGCTGTGGTTGGACGTGAATTGCGTGAGTTAGGTTATGACACGCAGGTTGAAAATGGTAAGGTGCGTTTCCAAGGTGGTGTTCGTGCAATTGCTGAAACTAACCTTTGGTTGAGGGCAGCAGATCGTATCAAGATTGTAGTGGGTGAATTTCCAGCACGTACCTTTGAGGAACTTTTTCAGGGAGTTTTTGCTTTAGACTGGGAAAATTATCTTCCGCTAGGTGTAAAGTTCCCAATTTCTAAGGCTAAATGTGTTAAATCAAAGCTTCATAATGAGCCATCTGTTCAGGCAATTTCAAAAAAAGCTGTCGTTAAGAAATTGCAGAAGTATTTCCACCGTCCAGAAGGAGTGCCTCTCCAAGAAACAGGAGCGGAATTTAAGATTGAAGTCTCTATTTTGAAGGATAAGGCTACGGTTTTGATTGATACCACAGGTGCTAGTCTCTTTAAGCGTGGCTACCGTACTGATAAAGGTGGAGCACCGATTAAGGAAAATATGGCGGCTGCTATCCTTGAACTTAGTAATTGGTATCCGGATAAACCATTGATTGACCCGACTTGTGGTTCAGGGACCTTCTGTATTGAGGCTGCAATGATTGGCATGAACATTGCACCAGGATTTAATCGTGATTTTGCCTTTGAAGCATGGAATTGGGTGGATAAGGATTTAGTACAGTCGGTACGTGATGAAGCAGATAGCAAGGCAAACTACGATATTGAATTAGATATTATGGGTTGTGATATTGATGGCCGTATGGTTGAAATTGCAAAAGCCAATGCTCGTGAGGCAGGTCTTGAAGATGTTATTAAATTGAAACAAATGCGTTTACAGGACCTGAAAACAGATAAAATCAATGGTGTCATTATTTCAAACCCTCCTTATGGTGAGCGTTTGTTGGATGACAAGGCTGTGGATATCTTGTATAATGAAATGGGTCAAACTTTTGCGCCACTTAAAACTTGGAGCAAGTTTATCTTGACCAGCGATGAACACTTTGAAAGCAAATACGGTATGAAAGCCGATAAAAAACGTAAGCTTTATAACGGGACCCTCCGTGTTGATTTGTATCAATATTTTGGAGAGCGTGTTCGCCGTTCTGAGGCTAGAAAGGTAAATTAAACGTGTCAGAAGATAAAACACAAAATGGCTATGAAGGTAGCCAAGAGCTAGATTTCCAAGATGCCAAGGAAATGACGGTCGGTGAGGCTGTCCGAAAAGAAGCTGAGATTAATGCTGGTGTAACAGAAACAGATAGCATTTTGGATAAGTATATCAAGCAACACCGTGAAGAAGTTGCCTCACAAAAATTTTCAAAGAAAATTGAAGCTGACGGCGATACATCACCTTTGGATGCCTTTATTCAAAAGCAACGTCAGGAGTTTGCGGATTCAGGTTTGATTGGTCAATCAATGGCTAATGAGTCAATCAACTCAACAACAGCTACTGAAGAAGTAACACCGGTCACATTTGGTTTTGGTGCTACAGATAACAAGGCTGATGAAACTCAATCTCATATTGACAAGCAGTTGCCAAATGCCCCTGTTGAACCTGAGGTTATTGCAGAACCAGAAAGTCAAAGTTCTGAAGTTATCATTACGTCAACAAATGCTGATCGTTTCATCACGTCAGAAACAGAAAAATTTGACCTTGGTGATGCACTCGCTGATTCCTCTACTTCAACTAATCAGCCAGCCTATAACGATGCATTGGTCGATAATGTTGATGATAACAATCCTTTGATTGCTAACATTGATGATCCAGAACCACAAAATTCTGCTGTTGCCAATATTGACGATACTGAGCCACAAGCTTCAAAACCTATGTTGGATGATGCTGCTATTTCAGACACTATTGATTTGGCAGCTATTGCATCAACGGTGGCAGGGGTAACTGGAGCAAAAGCTGATGAAGAAAAGACAACACCAAAAGTGTCTATGGCAGTCAATCGCCCATCTGCAGAAGACAGAATCTCTTCAGAGTCTATTTCACCATCGCATAAGAGTGCCTTTGATGGTGACATTCCAGTTTACCGTCGTAAAGGTGTTGTTATAGGTGCTCTAGCAGTTCTTGCTTTAGCTATTATCGGTGGTAGCTATGCTCTTTATAAAGGAACACATAGCCAATCGGCGAAAACAACAAGCACAGCTTCTTCAGCAGTGACATCATCATCAAGCAAGGATACGTCAGCTGCTGATAATAAGGCATTTGAAGAAATGTATAAGAATTTCTTCACAGATGACGAGCAAACAAAACTCGCTAATGATCAATTTGGTAAGTTATCAGATTTGGAAAAACTGCTCAAGAAATTGGAGAAAACCAAGTATTATGATGCAGCTAAGAAAAAATATGATAACTTGAAGAAACAAATTGAAGCTGTACAAAAGATTAACAGTCAGTTTGAGTCAGATGCTCTTGTAGATGGTAGCTATAATGCCTCTATCGCTGTTAAATCAGATGCTAACTTTAATAATCTTCCAGAAAGTGTAACAACAACTGGGAACGCGAGTCTCGATAGCACTATTCAAGAAACTATTAAGGGTGGTAAGACTCAACTTGAAGAAAAAGCTAAGGCTGCGAGTGCAACGTCTGCAGCGACAGCTTCTGAAAGTGTTAATACTGCTAGTCCTGCTGCACCTTCAGGTGATAACACATCTGGAGCAGCTTCTAATGGCGGTGGTGCGGCCGCATCAAATACTTCTGGAGCGCAAAATGGAGCAGCTAACTCAGCAGGTTCAACAGGTTCAACTGGTGCGACTGGAGGAACTACTGGTGGCTCAGCTGCAGCTTCAACAGTTGTAACACGCGGAATCACAAATTATAACCCATCAATCCTTCAACGTAATCGCTCACGTGTGCCTTATAATGCAAACGTAGTAGCAGATACAAGTAACCCAGCTTGGACATGGGCTGATGGTGTTCTTGATAAGATTATCGAAACATCACACTCACGTGGTTACTTCTCAGGAGATAACTTCATCCTTGAGCCAGTCAACATCATCAATGGTAATGGTTACTACAACTTGTACCTTCCAGATGGAACCTACCTCTTCAGTATTAACTGTAAGACAGGTTACTATGTTGGTAATGGTTCAGGTCACTCAGATAAACTTGATTACGAATAATAATCTGCGACACTCCTTCGGGAGTGTTTTTTGTTTTATCTTGGTGAAGGCCTAGTTTATAAGGATTTTATGCTATAATAGAGGGATAAGATAGGGGTGAATACTATGGCAAAATTGATGCCGGGTAGAGTCCGTAATGAGGGTATTGAACTTTTTGAAAAGGATCTCATTACCATTCATCAGGTCTCAGAAACTCAGTTGGATACAACAGTTGACCAACATCATTTAATTTATGCACTCAATGATTCTGAAATCACGTGTGACTGTGATTATTTCGCTCAAAAAGGCTATTGTCCCCATTTGGCAGCGATTGAGTATTATCTAAAAAACGACAAAGAAGGCCAGCGTCTCTTGATAGAATTGGAAGAGGAACAAGAGTCCTCTCAGGGCCAAGAGCGAGGACACTCTTTTGGTGGTTTATTTTTAGAAGGACTTTCTCTAAATGAGGATGATACTGTTAGATATAGCTTGATGGTAGAGGGAGAGGAATCTACCTTTGGTTCAGAGATTTGGTGGAGTATACGTTTACGTCGCTTACCAGATGAACGTTCTTATGTTATTCGAGATATTCCTGCCTTTCTCAAACTTGTAGAGGCTGAGAGTTATTATCAGATAGGTAAGAACTATTATGAACCCCTATCGCTTATTCAATTTGACCAGGCTTCACAGGCATTTTTAGACTTCTTAGGACGGATGATTCCAGATGAAGCCAAGACTAATTTAGACTTTATTTTACCGAATAATGCACGTCATCTTTGTCTCCCCTACGGTTTTTTTGAGGAAGGTTTGAGACGGATGCAAGATTTGGATGGCTTTAGGTTTGAATGGGAAGGAACCGAATATCACCGACTTTTGGTTGAGGATTTGACTGCTGATGCTCATCTCTTCTCGTTTGATATTTCTGTTGAGCCTAAGATGATTGAATTGACTGTTGCTGAGAAGAATAGTCAGGCCTTTTTTAATAATCGTATTCTCTTTTATCAAGGTGTTTTTTATCGTTTGAATCGAAAACAACAAAAACTTTTGGTTGGTTTACGCTCTCTTCCAATCGGAAGCGATTTGAATAAGCATGTCAGCTTTAATCTTGATGAACAAGCTATCTTGGCTGCTAGTCTTTTTGATTTTAGGACTATGGGACCAGTTAAAGCTCCTAAAGCCTTTAATATCAAGGATTTCACACCGAGATTTCACTTTGACCTGAAAGGTGACAGTGAGGTTATACTTACATTAGCCTTTGATTTTGATGGTTTCCTAGTCCATAATCGACAAGAGTTGAGTCATTTAGGATTTACGAGTAACTATCGTCATGAGCAGGCTGTGTTCCGTTTGATGGCTAAGCATGGATTCACCCCTGATTTTCAGTCATCTAAACGATTAGATAGCAGTCAAGAGCTCTATGATTTCTTTACGAATACTCTAGCAGAATTTGAAAATACAGGGACGGTTCTGATTGGGCAGGAGTTGCGTGACTTACGGGTTGAACAGAGTCCACAGGTTCAGGTAGAGCGTCAGGGGAATTTATTAGATATTTCCTTTGATTTTTCAAGTCTTGACGATGAAGATGTGGATCATGCTTTAGCAGCTTTGATGGAAAGTTCGCCCTATTTTATCAATCGTAGTGGTCAGTTGATTGTTTTTGACGAGGCGACGCATCGTATTAGTGAGAGTCTCAAAACTCTAAGAGCTAGATATTCAGGGCAAGGTCACCTAGAACTAAATCAATTGACTGCCTATCAATTAATGGATGCTCTTTCAGAAAGTGATTCTGTTCGTTTTTCAAAAGATTTCCAACTCTTAACGCAACATTTGAGTAAACCAGAGACCTTTGATTTGCCAACTTATAAGGTAGAAGCTGACCTTCGTCCCTACCAGGAAAAGGGTGTTCAGTGGCTATCTATGTTGCATCACTATGGTTTTGGCGGTATCTTGGCCGATGATATGGGGTTGGGGAAAACCTTGCAGACCATTGCCTATCTCTCTGCACATTTAGAAGAAGAGCAACGAGTCTTGGTTTTGTCACCATCAAGCCTGATTTACAATTGGCAGGATGAGTTTAAAAAGTTCGCTCCTCAGTTAGATGTAGCGGTTTCTTATGGACTCAAGCCAAGACGTGATGACATCATTGCTGAAGACCACCAGATTATTATTACAAGCTATGCTTCCTTCCGTCAGGATTTTGATGCCTACAAGGCTGGTAAATATGACTATCTCATTCTCGATGAGGCTCAGGTCATGAAGAATACACAGACAAAGATTGCCCAATATCTACGTGATTTTTCTGTTCCACATTGCTTAGCACTATCTGGAACGCCTATTGAAAATCATTTGTTGGAGATTTGGTCTATTTTCCAAATTATTCTACCAGGACTTTTACCGGCTAAGAAAACTTTCCTTAAGTTAACACCAAAGGAAGTGGCTAGGTATATTTCTCCCTTTATTCTAAGACGTAGGAAAGAAGAGGTCCTTCCTGATTTACCAGATTTGATTGAAATCACTCACCAAAGTGAATTGTCAGATGCTCAAAAGGCTATCTATTTAGCGCAATTGCAACAGATGCAGCAAGGTTTAATTTCTGCAAGTGATCAGGAAATCAACCGTCGTAAGGTGGAAATTTTGTCAGGAATTACCCGCTTACGACAAATCTGTGATACCCCAGCTCTTTTTATGGACTATGCTGGAGATAGCGGAAAATTAGATAGCCTAAGAGAGTTGCTTAGTCAAATTAAGGAATCAGACCACCGTGTTCTTATCTTTTCACAATTTCGTGGGATGTTAGATATTACAGAGGGGCTCTTACAAGAATTAGGTATTTCCTCTTATAAGCTAACAGGGTCAACGCCATCTGATAGTCGTCAAGAGATGACCAGAGCCTTCAATCAAGGAAGCCGAGATGCCTTTTTGATTTCTCTAAAAGCAGGAGGAGTGGGACTGAATCTAACTGGTGCTGATACGGTTATTCTGATTGACCTTTGGTGGAATCCAGCGGTAGAAATGCAGGCTATTAGTCGTGCGCATCGTATAGGTCAGGAACAAAATGTCGAAGTTTACCGTTTGATTACAAGAGGGACTATTGAAGAGAAAATTCTTGAGCTTCAAGAAGGCAAGAAGAACCTTGTAACAACTGTCTTGGATGGCAATGAAAGCCGTGCCAGCATGACCGTTGAGGATATTAAAGAAATTCTTGGTATTGTAATATCTTAATTTGTTATATTTGATATTGAAATACTAAGATGTGAAAATGCTACTAGGCAAATCTTTTGAATTAGGCTATAATAGAATACTGCAAGACGTATCTTCCCATTCCCGATTGTTTATATTAAGATACGCATCATCTCGAAAACGAAAGGAAGTCTTTTATGCATCGCCAAAGACGACAATTTCCGCTGATTCCAGACGGGGAATCTTGCTTGCAAGAACCGGTCTCTATGCGCCTATATGAAAATGAAGATTTAATCACAAATATCCGTGGCCCTTACCAAGATAAGGACTACAATGATTTGTTGCCGAACTATGATTTCTTGTCAGCTAAGCCTAGCAATCGTAAGCAGGCTTCAAAACGAGTGGAGACACAAGAAGCTGGCATGACTTATGCAGAGGAAGCCCGTGAAAAGGCTAAGCGTGATGTCCGTGAGAAACGCCAAAAATTCCTCCGCCAAGAAGTTCAACAAACCAAACATACTAATAGCCGTCAACTAACTGCTAAGCCTAAGGTAGAAGCTAAGCCAAGCTTTGAGGCTACTGTTGAGCCAGCTGCTGTAACAACGGATAAAGGGCCAGTGACAGCATCTATCTTGGGAGCTCCTGTAAGTGCTATCAAGCGAACTTTAGCACCTAACGGGAAACACTCAAAAATCCATCACTTGGCAAATCGTCTGCAACAGGATTCTTACATCTTGGCAGAAGTGGCTCCAACCTATCAACAGCCTAGTAACCCATCTCGTAAGAAGGTCAAGAAAAATAGCTATGACTTCTTGAAACGTAGCCAGGTTTATAATTACCCAGAACGTCAAACTTACCGTGAACACCGAGTTGCTCAAGAATTAAATTTGACGCATTTAGAAGACGCAAACTAATCGCAGTGCGATTGTAAGGAGAAACTATGTCAAAAACTTATCATTTTATTGGAATTAAAGGATCTGGTATGTCAGCTTTGGCTTTGATGCTCCACCAAATGGGACACAAGGTTCAAGGTTCAGATGTGGAAAAATATTACTTCACTCAACGTGGTCTTGAGCAAGCAGGTATTCCTATCCTTCCTTTCGATGAAAAAAACATCACAGAAGATGTTGAATTGATTGCTGGAAATGCCTTTCGTGAAGACAACAACGTTGAAGTTGCTTATGCGATTAAAAATGGCTACAGCTTTAAGCGTTATCACGAGTTCTTGGGTCACTTCATGGATCAATTCACTAGCTTTGGTGTGGCAGGTGCACATGGTAAGACTTCTACAACAGGTCTCTTGTCACATGTTATGAAAAATATCACAGACACGTCATACCTTATCGGTGACGGAACTGGTCGAGGTTCTGCTAATGCACAATACTTTGTCTTTGAGTCTGATGAATATGAACGTCATTTCATGCCATACCACCCAGCATACTCAATCATCACTAACATTGACTTTGACCATCCTGATTACTTTACAAGTATCGATGATGTGTTCTCTGCCTTTGATGATTATGCTAAGCAAGTGCAAAAAGGACTCTTTGTTTACGGTGAGGATCCACACCTTCGTAAGATTACAGCCAATGCGCCAATCTATTACTACGGTTTCGAAGAAAATGATGACTTTATGGCAACAGACATTGTTCGTACAACGACAGGGTCTAATTTCAAGGTAAAACACGATGGACAAATTCTTGGAGAATTCCATGTGCCAGCCTATGGTCGTCACAATATCTTGAATGCAACTGCGGTTATTGGGACCCTCTATGTAGCTGGTTTCGACATGGATTTGGTTGCAGAACACCTTAAAACTTTCTCAGGTGTTAAACGTCGTTTCACAGAAAAAATTATCAGTGGTACTGTTGTCATCGATGACTTTGCTCACCATCCAACTGAAATTATTGCAACGCTTGATGCAGCACGCCAAAAGTACCCATCTAAAGAGATTGTTGCTATTTTCCAACCACATACCTTCACACGTACCATTGCTCTTCTTGATGAATTTGCTGAAGCTTTGAACGAAGCAGATGCTGTTTATTTGGCGCAAATTTATGGTTCAGCGCGTGAAGTTGACCATGGTGATGTTAAGGTTGAAGATCTTGCTGCTAAGATCAATAAACCTGCCAAAGTGGTTACAGTTGAAAATGTCTCACCTCTCCTTGACCATGACAATGCTGTTTATGTCTTTATGGGAGCTGGGGACATCCAACTTTACGAACGCTCGTTTGAAGAGCTCCTAGCAAGCTTGCAAACACACATGTAATATATTAAGGGCTGTAGCGATTTCGCTCAGCTCTTTCTCTTAATAGAAAGGAATTTAATATGCTTATTCGACATGCCCGAGAGGATGATTGGGCTGATGTTGTCCGTATCGAACAAGATAATTTTTCACCTGAAGAGGCTGCAACTCCAGAGGCTATTGGGGAGCGTTTAAAGACGATTTGTGATACCTTTCTAATTGCTGAAATTGATGGTGTTGTAGCTGGCTACATTGAAGGGCCTGTGATTGCGGAACGTTATCTTACAGATGACTTGTTCCATAAGGTGGTTCCTAATGCTAGTCAAGGGGGCTTTATTGCAGTTACTAGTTTGTCTATCTTCAAAGATTTTAAAGGGCAAGGTATTGGGACAGCCTTGATTGCAGCGCTTAAGGATCTGTCTATCGCCCAAAAACGCCAAGGTATTAGTTTGACTTGCCATGATTACCTGATTGCCTATTATGAGATGAATGGTTTCACTGATGAAGGAGAATCAGAATCAAATCATGGCGGTAGCACTTGGTATAATATGGTTTGGGAGAATCCAGAAACCCATTGAATTCAGTGTTACGTTACTGTGACAAAGGACCAATTGATTTGCATTAACTGACTTTTTAAGATATAATGGCGTTTGTTACTATAGAGGAGGTATGCCTTGACGGACAAGTTTAATGAACACTCGGAATCTGCTGAAGATAGCCTAAGCTTTAAAGATCAGATTCTTCGAGATTTACAAGAAGCAACACGGCTCCGTTCTCTTCGCGAGGAGGAGCATAATAAAAGTGCAACTATGCCCGAGACACCACGTTCAACGTCAGCTGAGAGCGCTACAACACATAGTACCTCAGCGTCCAATAAAGTAAGTAACCAAGATTTTAGTTCACATTCTGTTTCTCATAGTGCTTTCGCTAAATCTATGACTTCTGAGACAGCTCAAGATTCTCAACAAGATAGTGTTGGCTTGTTTTCTGTTTCTCAAGCTGAGTCTTTAGTGTCTGATGCTCATTCAAATGTAGCATCTATTTCTAAAGAACCTATTGAGGAGGAGAAAAAGGTAAATATTCCTCAGGAGACTGAAACGTCGAAACGCCGTTTTAAACGTCCAGTTTGGGAAACTAGCCTTAACGAAGCATCTGAAGAGGAGTATATTCCTGCAGATGTTGCCAAGGAGCTCATTGAAGCTAAGTCTAACGAAGCTATTTATACAAACCCTAAAGAATTGGAGGCCAAATTGACCTCAGAACGTCAAAAAGAAGCATTCTTGCAGGAACATCATGCAACAAGTGACCAAACGTCGCAAGAAAAGGTTCAATCAGAGATAGTGGCTGATGGTAATGAGGATGATGAGAGTATTTCTCTAGAAGCCTCTGGAAAACCTAAGAAAAAGAAAGGTAAGAAAGTGAAGAAGAAAAAGTCTTCGCCAAAAGATGTTAAACAGGCTGACATTGTCGACGAAGAGCCGATTTCACGTTCTAACCGAAATCACAAACGCAATAAAAATAACCGTCGTGCTGGTAAAATTGCAAGAAATATTATTATCTTCTTGCTACTTATCTTGTCAGTAGCTGCATTCTTTGGTTATCGTTATGTTAGTGATGCTGTTGGCGCAAAAGATGTTAATTCAACTAAGTTTGTTAGTGTTGAAATTCCTGAAAATTCAGGTAGCAGTTACATTGGTCAACTATTGGAATCAGCTGGTGTCATTAAGTCTGGTAAGGTCTTTAATTACTATACCAAGTTTAAGAACATCTCAAATCTGAAAAGTGGTTATTACAACCTTCAGGCTAGCATGACCATGGATGAAATTATTGAGGCACTTCAGAAAAAAGGAAGTGATACACCTCAGGAGCCATCTCTTGGTACGGTCTTGGTCAAAGAAGGATACACCATTGATCAAATTGCTAAGGCAGTTGAAGTTAATTCCTCAGCGAAAAAAGGCAAAAAAACATCAACTGGACTTAAGGCAAAAGATTTCTTGAAGCTGATGAAGGATGATGCTTTCATTACTAAGATGAAAGCGAAGTACCCAACCTTGTTGGCCAACCTTCCGAATTCTACGGATGCTAAGTATGTCCTAGAGGGCTATCTGTTCCCAGCGACTTATAACATTCATGACGATACGACGGTGGAATCTTTGGCAGAGGAAATGTTGTCAACGATGGACACCTACCTATCACCTTACTATGCGACGATTTCATCTAGCGGGCACAATGTTAATGAAATTTTGACCCTAGCTTCTCTTGTGGAAAAAGAAGGAGCTACAGATGACGACCGTAAAAATATTGCGAGCGTCTTCTATAATCGTCTTAACTCAGACATGGCTCTACAAAGTAATATTGCAGTTCTTTATGCTCTTGGAAAACTTGGTCAGGAAACGACCTTGAAAGAGGATGCAACTATTGACACAAACATTGACTCCCCTTATAATGATTATGTTCATAAGGGGTTGATGCCAGGTCCTGTGGACAGCCCTAGTCTGTCTGCAATTGAAGCGGTTATCAATCCATCATCTACCAAGTACATGTACTTTGTTGCAGATGTAACTACTGGTAATGTTTATTTTGCTGAAAGCTATGAAGAGCATCAGCATAACGTTGAAACTTACATTAATAGCAAACTAAAAGATAAATAGTCTGATTGGCTCATTAAAATCAAGCAAACAAAGAGTGATTTTGAAAATAAAGCCAAGGGCTCAAAAAATAGGAAAGAGAAAAAAATGGCAGAAAAAACATATGTAATGACACAAGCGGAGAAAGAACAACTTGAAGCGGAATTGGAGGAGTACAAACTCGTCCGTCGTCCAGAAGTTGTAGAACGTATTAAGATTGCTCGTTCTTATGGTGACCTCTCAGAAAACTCTGAGTATGAAGCAGCCAAAGACGAACAAGCCTTTGTTGAAGGACAAATTCAGATTCTTGAAACAAAAATTCGTTATGCAGAAATCGTTGATAGTGATGCTGTTGCTAATGACGAGGTTGCAATTGGTAAAACTGTTGTTGTTCAAGAAGTTGGTACAAACGACAAAGATACTTACCATATCGTTGGTGCAGCCGGTGCTGATATCTTCTCAGGTAAGATTTCAAATGAAAGTCCGATTGCTCAAGCCTTGATTGGTAAGAAAGTTGGCGACAAAGTCGCTATCGAATCACCAGCAGGTAGCTACTCTGTGGAAATCCTTAGTGTAGAAAAAACAGCCTAAGTGACTGTTGGAATTAAGGTGTTCAATATTTGAAACTAGTGGGAGTGAGACAAAACAGCTGTTCTGTCGCACTCCTTTTTTGCTTGTTGGCGCTATTAGGAATTAGGTTAGTCTGAATTAATCTATAAGAAAAGCACTCTTGGCATTTGCCAAGAGTGCTTTGTAGCTTATTTACGATTTTGCTTACCGGCGTTACGGTTTTTCTTTGGTTTACTTGCAATTGCTTGAGTATTTTTTGGTGTCACATCTTTACGCTTGATTGGTGTTGTACGAGGTGCTTTTGGAGGGTTCTTTTTGAACTCTTCAGCAACTTTTTCTTTCAAGCGAGGTTTGATGATGTAGTTGGTAATCAACTGTTGGATAATAGAGAAGATACCACCAACGAACCAGTAGAGGATTACGGCTGCAGGTGAGCTAATACCAAAGAAAATCATCATGATTGGCATACTGTACATCGTCGCTGCCATTTGTTTACGTTGCTCTTCAGGAACTTGTTGAATAGACAACCAAGATTGGAAGTAGTAAAGAGCTGCGATGATGATAATCAATGGGAAGTCACGGTGACCAAGGTTAAACCAGAGGAAGTTATCTTGGAGTACACCAGGAGTGTAACGTGCTGCGTAGTAGAGTGCTGAGAAGAATGGGAACTGAATCAATAGAGGAAGACAGCCGACACCACCCATCAAGCTTAGACCGTTTTCACGCTGAGCTTGCATGAGTTCAGACTGGGCAGCCATTTTTTCTTCTTGTGTTTCAGCGTTACGCAAACGTTCGTTGATTGGTTCCAAGATAGGCGCAAGGTACTCACGTTTTGCTGATTGGTAGGCTGCGCTACGAGATTGGTGAAGACCAAGTGGCAAGATAATCAAACGAACAATGATAGTAACAAAGATAATACCAAGACCAAAGCCAAGACCAAGATTATCTGCGAAGTAGGTGATGACGTGGCTCATAGGGCGACCAAGGAGGTTCCAGACCCAACCAGTAGGATTACCAGACTTATCAAGGCTTACACATCCTGATAGGAAGAGTAGCATGCTGGCAGCAAGCCCCATCAGGGCTAGACGTTTTTGATTTTTATTCACAATATCATTCCTTTTGTTTTTTAGTTATACTTGTCTATTTTACCTTTTTTTAAGGAAGAGAACAAGCTAAAAACGGGGCTTCCTCTTAATTAGCCATCCGAAAATCGCTGTAATTTGAGAAGTTTGCCATGGTCACATCGACATAGGTTACTTTAGACCATTTTGAAGGTCCTTTTCGAACTTCTTGAATAAATTTAGCTAACTTAGCAGGATTATCTGACTGAGCTAGGATTTCAACAGTTCCGTCGTCATTATTCCAAACTCGACCGTATATATCTCCTATATCTAGTGCCAGAGCATAGGTTGAATAACGAAAACCAACACCTTGGACTCTTCCTGAGACTAATAATCTTACTTTTTGCATGTTCCACGACCTCCTTTTGAAAGCTCTTTCTTTTAGTATAATCCTTGCTATAAAGTCGGTCAAGTCCAAGATTTATCAAGGAATTTCTGCTATAATGAGTGTATGGAAATCATTCAATCAAAGCAAAATGCTAGCATTAAGTCTGCTAGAAAATTATTGCAGCGCAAGCACCGTAAAACTAGCTATCTTTTAGAAGGATGGCATCTTTTTGAGGAAGCAAAGGCAAGTGGTGCCGAGATTCTTCAAGTTTTCGTACTTGAGGAAATGGCTGATCGTGTGGCTAATATATCTAAGGTTAAGTTGGTTAGTCCAGAGGTGCTTAAGGAACTCTGTGAAACTCAGACACCTCAAGGGATTGTGGCAGAAGTTGCTAAACAATCTCAAGCCTTGCCAAAGTCTCTCTCAGGGAAGTATCTTCTCTTGGAGGATGTTCAGGACCCTGGTAATGTAGGAACAATGATTCGAACAGCAGATGCCGCAGGTTATGACGGAGTCTTTTTGTCGGATAAATCAGCTGATATTTATAATCAGAAGACCTTGCGTTCTATGCAGGGAAGTCATTTCCACCTTCCAATCTATCGTGGACCAATTCTTGACATGGTTGAGGCTTGCAGAAAACAAGGTATACCCGTCTTAGCAACGACTCTTTCCGATGTTTCCGTTGACTATAAAGCAGTTAAGACAGATGGCAATTTTGCCCTAGTGATGGGAAATGAGGGTCAGGGAATTAGTCAGGAAATGGCTGAGTCTGCTGATCAACTCGTACATATTAGCATGCCAGGTCAGGCGGAGAGTCTGAATGTTGCTGTTGCAGCAGGAATTCTCATGTTTAGTCTCTAGGTCTCAAGGATGATTTTAGGAGAAAACAACTGACTTTTAAAGTAATTTTAAGTACTAGTGGTATAATGAAGAAGCATTAGAAACATTAATGAGGTATTATTATGAAACGACCAGAAGATGATAAAGAATTCATGGAAGTTGTGGGACATTTGATTTCTCATCCACGTTTTCAAAAATTGGATGGGATTGTACAACACCATCATTCGACACGTTTAGAACACTCGGTTAATGTTAGTTACACCAGCTATAAGATTGCTAAAAAATTTGGCTGGGATGCCAAGAGCACAGCTCGAGGTGGTCTCTTACATGACTTTTTCTATTATGATTGGCGAGTGACTAAATTTAACAAGAGTCATGCTTGGGTACACCCACGTATTGCTGTTCGTAATGCCAGAAAGCTTGTTAATCTGAATAAAAAAGAAGAGGATATTATCCTCAAGCATATGTGGGGAGCAACGATTGCGCCGCCGAAGTATAAGGAATCTTATATTGTTACTATGGTTGATAAGTATTGGGCGGTTAAAGAAGCAGCGACACCTTTACGAAACCGAATCAAAAATCGTAAGTTTTTCCGTCGCAAGACTCTACAAAGCCACCACCAATAATTCATTATTTTTAGGAGATAACTATGGAATCAAATGCAATTTATACAACTAGTGATGCGGGCTTGAACCGCTTTTTCGGAAAGATTTATGGTCTTGTCGGTATGGGAGTGGGACTTTCAGCAGTCATCTCTTATCTGATGCTCTTCCCTCTTTCGCATCTTTTTGTCAACATTCTCATGAATTATTCTTGGGTTTACATGGCGGCACTCTTTTTAGAGTTTGGTTTGGTCTTTTTGGCTAGCGGTGCTGCAAGAAGGAATACACCTGCGGCTCTACCTTTATTTTTGGTTTATTCTGCTCTGAATGGATTTACACTTAGCTTTATCATCGTACAATATACGCAAGCCATTGTTTTCCAAGCTTTCCTTAGCACTGCCATTGTTTTCTTTATCATGGCACTTATCGGAGTTACCATTAAGCGAGATCTATCAGGCATGGCCAAGTTCCTTATGGCAGCCTTGATTGGGATTATTGTGGCTAGCTTGATTAATATTTTCTTTGCAAGTAGCATGATGAGTTTTGTGATTAGTATTGTATCAATTCTTATTTTCTCAGGTTTAATTGCCTACGATAACCAGATGATTAAGAAGGTATATTATGGTACCAATGGTCAGGTCACAGATGGATGGGCAGTTTCTATGGCACTTAGTCTTTACTTGGATTTCATTAACTTATTCTTGAATATCTTGCGACTCTTTGCTAGACGTAATTAGTAAAAAAAATCAGCCAGATGGCTGATTTTTTTACTGTCTAATAGTTTTTTGTGAGTGTTCCTTGCTGACCTGTGTAAGCGTAGAAGAGTGGATAGTAATCCCATTTTCCGACATAGCTATCTTTATCTGGGAAAGCCCACTTGTCGTCTTTTTTAGTAAGCTCGACTGAGTAATTATCAAAGATATTTGTCCCTTCAGTCTTTGGTGTTGATGGGGTTACTTCTTTGATTGAATTCGGTAGGTAAGTTTCCATGTAGAATTGTCTTGTCAGTTGGTCGACATTTCCAGCGTTAGCACCATTGCTTTGTAGGTAGTTTTTAAGTTCGTCTGTGAGATTTGGGTGATTAGCACCATAGGCATCGTCTGCAGCTTTCATACTGATAGTTGACATGTTGACATTGAATTCTGCCTTATCTTTAGCGACGATAATGTTGTCAACAGTGTAGCTGCCGCGTTCACGGTTAGCAGTTTGAACCCAACCAAAAACTTTTGGAACTTCATCACCGGTTGGTTTGATGTTATCAGTTGCATCATAGCTGTATTGAAGGCTATCTGAGAAATATTGGTTAAGTTCGCCCTTAGCTTTGTCCAAGTCGTTAGAAACAAATTTGCTGTAGTCTTTGCTTTCGCCACCTAGAAGAACTGCGTTGAAATAAGCATCAACAGTCTTTTTAACATTGGTAGTTGTTTTACCATCGAAATCTTTTAGGTTAGTAGAAACAGTTTGTCCTTCTGTCTTCTCATCCTTTGATTCAAAATAGAGTTTATAGCTTTCGTCGTTGTTAACTTCGAAAAAGAGCGAGACAGTTTTGTAGTCGTCAGCTTCAAGCTTTCCAAAGTCATCTGTAGCATCCTCTACGTTCTTATTTTTGTTGAAGAGAGTAGGGAGGTCACCTTTGTCGAGCTTGCTTGCTGTGACTTTTTTACCATCTTTATCTTTGAGGTAGAATTGTTTAGCAGATGTTTTGAGCTCATTTTCCATATCTTCCGAAGTATTCTCGAGTTTGAATGAGACTTCGACTAGGGTTTGGTCATCCTTGAGCTTGAGGTCGCTTCCTGACATATAGACAATATCGTTAACAGAAAGCTTGGCATCAAGTTTTGGCTTGGCACATGCTGAGAGCGTTAAGATGGCTGCTAGAGCAAGAGCCCCAGAGTAAAGATATTTTTTCATAAATAATCCCCCGTTATTTTATTTAGGTTATAGGTCTATTGTATCATGAAATATGCCTTGAGATTATTAGAAAATTGGGTTTCAAGCCTTTTCTTATGCTATAATAGGATTACTATTGTAAAAAAATGGAGAATAAAATGACAAAAACACCTTTTATTGCAGCTGATAAACTTGAACAAATCACTGCAGAATTTCCCACACCTTTCCATCTTTACGATGAAAAAGGTATTCGTGAAACAGCAAGTGCAGTTAATGCAGCTTTTTCGTGGAATCCAGGTTTTAAAGAATTCTTTGCTGTAAAGGCCACACCTAATCCAGCAATCCTCAAAATTTTGAAAGAAGAAGGGTGTGGTGTCGATTGTGCGACCGATACAGAGCTTGTCATGAGTAAGAAAATTGGTTTTGATAGTAGCGCGATTAGCTTTACATCTAATGATACACGTGCTGAAGAGTTTGTTTACGCGCGTGATATTAATGCGACAATTAACCTTGATGCTTACGAAGATATCTTTTTCTTGGAAGAGGCTGCAGGGCTTCCTGAAACCCTTTCTTTGCGCTTTAACCCAGGAGGTGTCTTCTCTCTTGGTACTGATATCATGGATCATCCTGAAGAATCAAAATTTGGGATGACTAAGGAACAACTCTTCAAAGGTTATGCCTACCTTAAAGAAAAAGGAGTGCAATCATTCGGTTTGCATGCTTTCCTAGCGTCAAATACAGTAACGAATGAGTATTACCCAACCTTGGCTGCTCAACTCTTTGAATTGGCGGTAGAAATCAAGAATGAACTTGGAGTTAGTCTTGACTTTATCAATTTATCAGGTGGTGTTGGGGTAGACTACACACCGGCTAATAAGCAAAATGACATTGCTGTTATCGGTGAAGGGGTTCATGCTAAATTTGATGAGATCCTTGTTCCGAATGATCTTGGACATATCAGTATTTACACTGAACTTGGACGTTTCATGACAGCACCTCATGGCCTTGTTGTTACTAAGGTTCTTCATATTAAGGACACTTATCGTCGTTACGTTGGTGTAGATGCTTCTGCGGTTAACTTGCTTCGTCCAGCTATGTACGATGCCTACCACCACATCACGAATATGACTAATCCAGATGGTGACATTCAAGTAGTTGATGTGACAGGTTCTCTTTGTGAAAATAATGATAAGTTTGCTAAGAACCGTGAATTGCCAGAAGCTCGTATTGGAGATACCTTGGTTATCCACGACACAGGTGCACATGGTTTCTCAATGGGTTACAACTATAATGGACGTCTTCGTTCTGCAGAAATTCTCTACCAAGAAGATGGAACTGCTCGTATGATCCGCCGTGCAGAGACGATGAATGATTACTTTGCTACTCTTGATGGTTTTGATTTTGACATTTAACAAAAAATAAGCTAGGCCTTAAAGGCCCTAGCTTATTTTACTTTAATGATTACAGCTTCAAGAATGATATCGGCTAACTCCTCAGGGGATTCGACACAGCCTTCTTTGAGCCAGAGTGTTAAAATGGTAACAATAGTGCTAACATAAATTTCCAATGAATATTTGGCAGGAATATGATAGCTTTGTTCCATGAGCTCTGTAACATTTTCGATATCAGAGTTAAGGATGGTCTCGATAATGAATTCACGAATCATCTCATTGATGTTTGGAATGTGTGTCATTAAGGTGAGACAGAGTCTTTGATTTTCCTTAAGATATCCTAGCATTTCAGTAACAACACCCTCTTGGTAGGTCATGTCTTCCTGAAGAATACTTGAAACTTTATCTAAAATCTTTGAGAAGGTTGTTTCAACCAAATCTTCTTTATTTGAATAGTAGTAGTAGAAAGTTGGTCTGCTGAGATTTGCCTTCTTGATGATGTCTGTGATGCTGATTTGTTCGAGTGAACTCTCTTCTAAGAGTTCAATAAATGCGTTGACAATTTTTCGTTCGGAAATAGTTGCTTCCTTGAGCATAAATAAACCCCTTTATATAAACATAATAATAATTCCACAACTTATATAATAACCTATTTTTTTTCTAGAAATCTTACAAGTCCTTTACAGTTGTAAGTGAAAAATACTGAAACTCTCATTTTATCGATATTTTAAACGAAAAAACTTTTTTTCTATACGTTTTTAAGAACCAACGTCTTATTTGTCAGTAGGGTCCATTTTTGCTATAATATAAGGTAAATCAACGTTATAGGAGAATTAAATTTATGAACACCGTCCTTTGGATTATTCTTGTTTTTGTAGCCCTTTTAGGTGGTTTTTATGGAGGCGCATACTTTGCCCGCAAACAAATGGAGAAAGAATTGGCTGAAAATCCTCGTTTGAATGTGGACGCTGTTCGTACCATGATGTCGGCTGCGGGTCAAAAGCCAAATGAAGCAAAAGTGCGTCAAACATATAACCAAATTATCAAACAACAAAAACAAGCACTTGCAGATAGCAAGAAAAAGAAAAAATAATGGTGGGGAGCTGGGACGTGAATCTCAGCTTTTTACATGTAACCTAGGGGATAAGGAGGCAAGATGGATAATCGACCTATAGGATTTTTAGATTCTGGTGTCGGAGGACTGACGGTGGTACGTGAACTTAAACGTCAGTTGCCTCACGAGTCTATTGTTTATATTGGTGACTCTGCTAGGGCGCCGTATGGTCCTAGACCAGCAGAACAAATCAGAGAGTATACATGGCAGTTGGTTAAATTTCTTCTGACCAAAGATGTAAAAATGATCGTTATTGCTTGTAATACGGCAACAGCAGTAGTTTGGGAGGAAATCAAAGGAGCCTTGGATATCCCAGTGCTAGGTGTGGTTTTGCCTGGTTCTAGTGCTGCCATTAAGTCTAGCCAATCGGGTCATATTGGCGTCATTGGGACTCCTATGACGATTTCCTCTAACATCTATGAACAAAAAATTAAGCATCTGGCACCACAAATGAATGTCTTGAGTTTATCTTGTCCTCGCTTTGCCCCTATTGTTGAATCCAATGAAATTAACTCAAGTGTGGCTAAAAAGATTGTTTATGAGAGCATGGCACCTTTAGTCGGTAAGGTAGATACCTTGGTTTTAGGTTGCACCCATTACCCACTTTTACGTCCTATCATCCAGAATGTTATGGGGCCAAGTGTCAAGCTAATTGATAGCGGAGCTGAAACGGTTCGTGATGTTTCCGTTTTGCTCAATTATTTTGAAATTAATCGTAGCCGTGAAGTCGAAGACAAGACGGAAGAATATTACACCACAGCTAGTGTGCTTGGTTTTAAAGAAATCGCAGAACAATGGCTGGGTGAAGAAGTTGCTGTCCAACATGTCGATTTGGACAAGGAGTTAGAAAATGACTAAATCAATTTTAGAATATAAAGACGAACAAGACTGGTATTTGGCTAGTTTTGGAAGCTACAATCACTTGACTTGTTTTGGTGGTGATGAGGCCTATGAACAATTTGTTGACCTTTTCCAAGCCTTGACTAACGTTTTGGCTGTTAGTGGTTTCCAGTTACATATTGCTAAACATTCTTCAGACCTTCGCTTAGTATCCTTTATTTTGGATTGCTTGAAAGAGGAAACTGGTCGTGACCTAGCTGTTACGCAACATCAAGGGGCCTTGGTAGTTAGTGAAGGGGATAAGCTTGTCTATGTTCATGTGCCAAGAGAAGGTGTCACCTTGAGTGATTTCTTTGGTTCTGATAACAAATCAGATTTTGGTGATGTCCTATTGATTGCGACACGCAATGAAGGAAAAACTAAGGAATTTCGTAAACTATTTGGAAAACTAGGCATTAAGGTAGAGAATCTTAATGATTATCCAGACCTTCCTGAAGTTGCTGAAACAGGTATGACCTTTGAGGAAAATGCACGCTTGAAGGCGGAAACCATTTCTGACTTAACTGGTAAAATGGTCCTCTCAGATGACTCTGGTTTGCAGGTAGATGTTCTTGGAGGCTTACCAGGAGTTTGGTCTGCACGCTTTGCAGGTCCTGATGCTACAGATGCTGAAAATAATGCTAAATTATTGCACGAGCTGGCTATGGTGCTTGATGATAGCAAACGTACGGCGAACTTCCATACAACCCTAGTTGTTGCAGCACCTGGACGTGATAGTTTGGTTGTTGATGCCGACTGGAAGGGTTATATTGGCCGAGAACCGAAAGGCGATAATGGTTTTGGTTATGATCCACTCTTTTTAGTTGGTAATACGGGTAAAACGGCAGCAGAGCTTTCTGCAGAAGAGAAAAATGAACAATCTCACCGTGGACAAGCTGTTAAGAAACTTATGGAGGTCTTCCCAACATGGCAGAACAAACAATAATCGTAATGAGCGACTCCCATGGAGATCGTGACATTGTAGTAGATATAAAAAATCGTTATCAGGGAAAGGTGGATGCTATTTTCCACAACGGGGATTCTGAGTTAGAATCAAGTGATCCTGTTTGGGAAGGTATCCATGTTGTTCGAGGAAACTGTGACTATGATTCAGGTTATCCAGAACGTTTGGTCGTTAAACTTGGTGATGTGATTATTGCACAAACACATGGTCATCTTTATGGCATTAATTTTACCTGGGACAAGTTAGATCTTTGGGCGCAACAAGAGGATGCAGATATTTGTCTCTATGGCCACTTGCATGCGGCAGCAGCTTGGCGAAATGGTAAGACAGTGTTTATCAACCCAGGTTCTGTTTCGCAGCCACGTGGGCCTATCCATGAGAAACTTTATGCTAAGGTGATTATAAACAGTGCAAAAATTCGTGTAGAATATTACACACGTGACCATGAACTTTATTCAGAACTTACACAGGAATTTGAACGATGATTGCTAAAGAATTTGAAGATTTTTTGTTGGCTCATTTAGATAATTATTTAATTCCATCAGATCAGGTTGCTATTTTTATTGATAGTCACAACGCTGATCATGTGGTCTTGCTTTTGACAAGCAATGGTTATTCGCGCGTTCCCGTTTTGACTAAGGATAAGCACTATCTTGGGACCATATCTTTGACAGATATTAAGCGTTATCAAGATGAACATAACTTGCAAGAGTGGGAGATGGTTAACCGTGATATCGGGCCGATGACATCAGATGTCGTGGAAACAGTGGAAGATAATGCCAATCTAAATGAGGTAATGCATAAGCTAGTTAATAATCCTTTCCTTCCTGTGGTTGACAGCCAAGGTATTTTCAAAGGAATTATCACACGAAAATCGATTCTAAAGGCGGTTAATAGCCTCTTACATGACTTTACACATGACTATATCATCATTCCAAAAACAACTGACAACTCAGATCACTGATTTTCTGGCTACTAAGATCATTTCGGAGAGTTCAAAGCAAGCTTATGCTTATGATCTTAAGCAGTTTGCAACATCGATTTCAGGACAAATTGATCAAACCAGTCTTAAGCTCTATGAAAACCAACTGAAGGAATGGAAGCCATCTGTACAAAAGCGTAAGCGCTCTGCGGTCAATCAATTTTTGCTATACCTCTATCAAAAGGGTGAATTAGAGAAATTTTTCAAACTATCAGAGAAGGTTACGATACCTTCTCAGGAGGATAAGTTGCGAATACTGGATCTTTCATCGCTTTATGAGGGGCGTGAAGGGGTTGGTAAGCTGGCTTGTCTGCTGATTCTAGAGTTGGGGCTCTTACCTTCAGAGATTTTGGAGTTGGACTGGGCCGATATTGACTTGGATTTTGGTGTTGTAACTGTGGCCAAGGGAAGCACTAAGCGTGTTCTCAGACTTGAAGCAGATGTGAAACAGTATTTGTTGGCTATTAAAGATGTGAACAGTCAGGGCTTGCTTTTGGGTAAGGTATATACTCGACAATGGCTGTATAAGCAAATCCAGACTTATGTTAGTGACTGTGGCTTATCGAATGTAACCGCTCAAGTCTTGCGTCAGCAATTTATTCTTAGACAGATTGAAAAGGGAACGGGCGCCTTTGAACTTGCTCGTTTACTGGGACTAAAAAGTCCAGTGACCTTGGAGAAATACTATAAAACCTAATGGATATTAAGTTAAAAGATTTTGAGGGGCCACTGGATTTGTTGCTCCATCTGGTTTCTAAGTATGAGGTAGACATTTACGATGTTCCCATTGTTGAGGTTATCGAGCAATACTTGGCTTATTTGGCAACCTTGCAAGCCATGAAGCTTGAAGTTGCTGGGGAATATATGCTTATGGCTAGTCAGCTCATGCTGATTAAGAGTCGTAAGCTTCTGCCCACAGTGGTGGAAGCTGAGCCTGAAGCAGATGATCCAGAACTAGAGCTCTTGAGTCAATTGGAAGAATATGCACGCTTCAAAGCAGCTAGTCAAGAGTTGGCTAAGCAGCATGAGGTACGAGCTCAGTATTTTTCAAAACCAAAAGTTGAATTGGTTTATGAAGATGTGACGCTGAATCAGGATAAGACCATTCAAGACATTTTCTTGGCTTTTTCAAAAATCATGGCTGAAAAGCAGGAAGAAATTCGTCGCAATCACACGACCATTGCGCGTGACGATTATAAGATTGAAGACATGATGTTGATTATTGAGGAAGCATTCGGCTCAAAAAATGAGCTACATTTAGATGAACTTTTCACAGATGCTAAAGATATGAATCAAGTAATTACCCTCTTTTTGGCAACTCTTGAATTGATTAAGGTACATCGCATATCAGTACAGCAGGAAACAATTTTTGGTACAATCACATTAAGAAAGGAATGGACGAATGAGTAGTCACTTAGCACGATTAGAAGCTTTACTTTTTGTGGCTGGTGAAGATGGTCTTAGTCTACGTGCTATGGCACAGCTTTTGGAAATGCCAGTGACGGGTCTGACTCAGTCCTTGGAGAAATTGCAAGCTAAGTACGAGGCAGATGAGGATTCAGCTCTGTGTTTATTGGAATCATCAAATACCTATAAGTTAGTGACTAAACCAGATTTTGCAAGTCTCCTTCGTGACTATTCTAAAACGCCTATTAACCAGAGTCTATCACGAGCGAGTCTTGAGGTCCTCTCTATAGTTGCGTATAAACAGCCCATTACTCGCGCTGAAGTTGATGACATTAGAGGTGTTAATTCTAGTGGCGCTATTGCTAAACTTCAGGCCTTTGATCTTATTCAAGAGGCTGGTAAAAAGGATGCTGTCGGTCGTCCTAACCTATATGCGACTACTGATTATTTCCTAGACTATATGGGTATTAACAGTTTAGACGAGCTTGTGGCGATTGATCAACTAGAACTTGAAGATCAAGAAACGAGTCTCTTTAGGGAAGATGCTTCAGAGGAACTTGAGGACTTGGACAATTAAGAGTAAACCTTGTTGAAACTAATCATTAAAAATAAAGAAACATAGCAGAGATGCTAGGTAGAAAGGATACAGCTTAAGCTGTAGAAAAAGAATGCGAATTAATAAATATATTGCCCACGCTGGTGTGGCCAGCCGTCGTAAGGCTGAGGAACTGATTAAAGAGGGTCGTGTGACCCTAAATGGTAAGACCGTTACGGAATTGGCAACAATTGTCAAAAATGGTGATATTGTAGAGGTAAATGGCAGCCCAATTTATAATGAAGAGAAGGTCTATTATCTTCTTAATAAACCACGAGGGGTTATTTCTTCGGTATCTGATGAGAAAAATCGTAAGACGGTGATTGACCTCATGCCCCACGTTAAGGAACGTATCTATCCTGTTGGTCGTCTTGACTGGGATACGACGGGGCTTCTTATTTTGACTAATGATGGTGACTTTACCGATAAGATGATTCACCCACGTAATGAGATTGACAAGGTTTATTTGGCGCGTGTCAAAGGTATTGCGACCAAGGAGAACCTTCGTCCTTTGACTCGTGGTGTTGTCATTGATGGTAAGAAAACAAAACCAGCACGTTACAATATTATCAAAGTAGACCATGAAAAGAACCGTTCAGTTGTTGAATTGACAATTCATGAAGGGCGTAACCACCAGGTTAAGAAAATGTTTGAATCAGTGGGCTTGCTTGTTGATAAGTTGTCACGTACGCGTTTTGGTATCCTTGATTTAACAGGGCTTCGCCCAGGTGAATCACGCCGTCTGAATAAGAAAGAAATCAGTCAGCTTCATAACGCTGCTGTCAATAAGGTTAAATAATGAAAAGATTTCTGATTGCCTTAGTAAAGGCTTATCAGAGATGGATTTCTCCCCTATTTCCACCCTCTTGCCGTTTTCGTCCAACTTGTTCGGTTTATATGATCCAAGCAATAGAAATGCACGGTTTAAAGGGAGTTCTTATGGGAGTTGCCCGTATCTTAAGATGTCACCCTTTATCAGAGACTGGCGATGATCCGGTGCCAGATTATTTTAGTCTAAAACGTAATAAAACTCCTTTGAATAAATGAATCCAAAGGAGTTTTTCTATGCTTAAGTTTTTGACCAAGTTTTTGGCAGGAAGAGGAGTAGTAAAGGATAAATTTCCAAACGTCCTGCAATCATAGCAAATCCCATGATAAGCTTAGACAAAGGACTGAAAATAGCAAAGCTATCACTCGTTCCAAGTAAAGGTCCAATATTGTTAAAGGTAGAAGCAGCAGCACTTGTCACAATCAAGAGGTCTTGATTATCCAGTGACAAAACAGTGACTAAACTTAGTATAATGAGTACATATACAGCTAGATATTTAAGAACACTGTGCTGGGTTTCTTTATCGAGAACACTTCCATTGATATGAAGTGACAGGATACGATTAGGATAGAGACTAGCCAGGGTCTGATTTCGTGCAATCTTAGCAATAATCATAGCACGGATAATCTTGAAACCACCGGCAGTAGAACCTGCTGATCCCCCGATAAACATCAGGAGGAGTAGGATATACTGAGAAAAGAGTGGCCATTTGGTAATATCCGTTAGACCAAAACCGGTTGTTGTGATGATAGTTGACACTTCGAAAAATGAGTATTTGAAAGAGTCAGCCAAATTGTGGTAAATCCCAAAAATATTGAGGAAAATCAAACCTGTTGAAATAGCCACAATCGCAAAGTAGGTACGTAGTTCTTCATCTTGGAAGAAAAACTTGATTTTGCGAAGGAGGATATAGAAATAAAGGTTGAAGTTAACCCCAAAGAGTAGGGTACCAACAGTAACCACATAGGTAATCAGATCACTGTGGTAGTGGGCGATAGAGTCATTATAGACAGCAAATCCCCCAGTACCTGCGCCCCCCATAGCAGTGATGATACTATCAAAGATTGGCATACCGCAAAGCCAGAGAATAACAGCAAAAATAACAAACATAGTCAGATAGATGATGTAAAGAATCTGAGCTGTATTTTTGAGCTTGGCAACGACTTTACCAAATACTGGACCAGGCACCTCTGCACGCATAACCTCATGGTGACCATTTTTACTGTTGTTCATGATGGCTAGGGCAAAGACCAATACCCCCATCCCTCCAATCAAGTGGGCGAAGCTTCGCCAGAAAAGTAGGGAGTGGGTAAGTACTCCAGTATCTGTGAGAATAGTAGCCCCCGAGGTTGTGAAACCAGAGCTCATCTCGAAAAAGGCATCAATGACACTTGGGATCTGACCAGCAAAGACGAAGGGCAATCCTCCAAAGAAAGACCAGAGCACCCAACAGAGGGCTACAATAAGCATCCCTTCTTTGGTGTAAATATGGTAGTTCTTCGGTTTAAAGAGAGTACCAAGCACTCCGAGAAAGAGGAGAATCCCCATCGTACCCAAGATGCTGGCAAATACTTTGGCATCTTCTTGATAAATAAGAGCGACGATAAGTGGCACAACCAAGAGAGCAGCCTCAATCAGTAGGAGCTTGGCAATAAGAAAACGGACAATAGATCGATTCATGGCAGCTTACCTCTTCAACAAGTCGTAAATATGAGTTACATTTTGTAAGAGTGTAACGATCACGATTTTATCCCCAATAGCGAGTCTGTCTTCTCCCGTTGGGAAAATAGATTTTCCATTGCGGATAATAGCAGCGATAAGGACACCATTAGCAAATTCAAGCTCAGAAAGTTTCTTCCCAGCGATTTTGTTGTTTTCCTTAATTTGGAATTGCAAGGTTTCGATACGACCATTAGCCACATGGTGAAGGGCATCGAGGCTAGAATCTTTAGCATTATAACGCCCACGGACAAAGTGCATTACAGTGTCAACGGCAATACTCTTAGGTGTGACAATTGTTGTTGTCTCACGTGTATCGATAATCTCTAAAAGACTGGTACGATTGACTTTAGTAATATTCTTGTGAATACCAAGGCTTTCGAGGAACATAGAGGTAATGATATTTTCCTCATCGACTCCGGTTAGGGTAGCTACGGCATCGTAACTGGCTGCACTTTCCTCGAGAAGAAGGTCTTTAGCAGTACCGTCACCTAAGATAACAGAAACTTCAGGGAAGACCTGACTAAAGGTTTGCGCACGGTCCATTTTTTGCTCAATCAATTTGACCTTAATACGATTGTTTTTCAAGATATTGAGCAAGTAGTAGGAGATGCGCCCAGCACCAATCAACAAAAGTTTTTTGATGCTTTTTGGCTTGATGTAACTGTGGAAAAGTGCCATATCAACACGTTTACCAGTGACATAAATCTTATCCCCAATTTGCATGGTAGCATTTCCATCTGGAATGATGAGTTCACCCTGACGGTGAATCGTGCAAACTAGAATATTGCCGAATTTCCTACGGAATTGTTCCATTGTCATACCAGATAATTGGCTATTTTCAGTAACTTTAAATGCCATAAGAATAACGCGTCCATTAGCAAAAGTTTCAACTGATAGGGCGTTTGGAAATTCAACTGTATTGGCAATATAGCGAGCTGTTAAAAGTTCAGGGTTAACTACTAATGAGAATCCAAGAAAGTTTTTGTCTTTGAAATAAGCATTAGAGTACTCTGGGTTACGTACGCGAACAACAGTTTCTTTGGCACCCATTTGTTTAGCCAGAACCGCTGAAATCATGTTCACTTCATCTTTATCGGTCATTGCGATAAAGACGTCACAGTTGCTAACCTCGGCTTGTTCCAAAATTTTAAAATTAGCCCCATTTCCAGCAAAGCCCATAACATCATAGCGTTTGCTGAGGCGTTTGAGTACCTCTTCCTTTTCTTCAATTAAAATAACATCGTGCTTCTCTTCAACAAGAGAACGACAGAGTGCGGTACCGACTTTACCGGCACCTACGACAATAATACGCATGAGTTACCTCCAAATAATCATTACTATGATACTCTATTTTAGCGGAAAAATCATCCTTTTCAGCTAGCTTTATCAACTATTCCTATTTAAGTGAATAAAGGTGAAATTTTTCTTTAAATAGTATTGACTTTTAGACCAGAAGTGCTAAAATATATTCAAAGATTCGTTATTTTAAATCTAACCTGTCATGATTTAAGCTAATGAACGTCCACAACCATGTCGTCTGCTGAGCTTGACTCCGGGCGACATGGTATTTTTTATGTCTAGGAGAATTGAGATGTCACGTAATCATATTGTCTTGTTTGAACCTCGTATTCCACAAAACACCGGAAATATTGCACGTACCTGTGCAGCGACTAATAGCCCTCTTCATATCATCCGTCCTATGGGCTTTCCAATTGATGACAAGAAAATGAAACGTGCAGGTTTAGACTACTGGGATAAGCTTGACATCACTTATTATGACAATTTGGCAGATTTCATGTCTAAAAATCAAGAGGGTCGTTTGCATTTAGTCACGAAATTTGCGGATAAGACTTATTCAGAAGAGGCCTATGCCGATGGTGAGGACCACTATTTTATGTTTGGTCGTGAAGATACAGGCCTACCTGAAGATTTTATGCGTGAGCATCCTGAAAAAGCTATTCGTATTCCGATGAATGATGAACATGTGCGTAGTCTAAATGTGTCCAATACTGTTTGTATGATTGTTTACGAAGCGCTTCGTCAGCAACAATTTGAGGGGCTAGAGCTGAGTCACCGTTATCAACACGATAAATTAAAATAGATACTTCATTTTGTTTTAAAAGAATAATTATAGTCATTGACTATCAACAGATTAGAAATCCATAATTTGAAAACCTTGTCACCAAGGTTTTTTTATGTTATCCTTAAAAGGTCTTCAGGGCAGGGTGAAACTCCCGACCGGCGGTGATTCTTTGGATAAGTCCGCGAGCGCAAGCTGATGAGGTGTGATTCCTCAACCGACAGTATAGTCTGGATGGAAGAAGACCAGTCTTTTTGCGTAGGCTTTTTTTGGCATGGGCAAATCCATTGGGAACTTCTTTCAAATTGTTAAAATTTGGAGGAATTTTTTTATGACAAACACACGTAAATTGGCTTACATTGCCATTTTATCTGCAGTTTCATTCTTGTTGCTTTATTTTTCATTTCCATTGATTCCAGCAGCAGATTTTTTGAAGGTTGATTTTTCAATCCTTCCTGTTCTTATTGCCTTGGTCATCTTTGATTTTAAGAGTGCCATCGGTGTTCTCTTGCTTCGTTCATTGTTGAAGCTCTTGCTAAACAATGGTGGACCAGGATCAATGATTGGACTTCCTATGAATTTTGTTGCTCTAGGCGTCTTTGTTTGGGGCCTAAGCTATTTTTGGAAGAAAAATCAAACAAGCAAGAATTATATTCTTGGTTCTGTTTTAGGAACTGCTTTGCTTACAGTTGCTATGGTTATTCTTAACTATATTTATGCAGTACCACTCTATGCTAAATTTGCCAACTTTGATATTGCGCAATTTATAGGTCTCTATAAATACCTTTTCGCTATGGTAGTACCTTTCAATTTACTTGAAGGATTGATTTTTGCGCTAGTCTTTGCTTTGATTTATGCTCCACTTAAGTCTATTCTAGTAAAATTATAAATATGAAACACACACACACACATTATATTTATGCTTCTTTTGCCTTATTGTTATTTGTTGCTCTCGGTTATATGGTTAAGTTCTATCCTGAAGCCTTGACAGGATTTGATAGCAACATTCAAACTTGGGTTCGAGGAGGCTTACCAGCAGGATTGACACGCTTTTTTAAAACTATTACCATACTTGGGAATACGCCTGTACAGGCTATTATTGCAATCGTAGCAGTCATCTGGCTTTATCTACGTCAGTATAAATCAGAAGCTATCTTTGTGGGAGCCAGTGGGCTTCTCGCTAGTATCTTGATTGTAAGTTTGAAGTATATTTATCAGCGTCAGCGTCCATCAATTACGCATTTAGTGCATGCTAGTGGTTATTCTTTCCCTAGTGGTCATTCTTTGGGAACTTTTATGATTCTTGGAGCAATTGCCATTGTCCTTGCTCAGCGTTTGGAGAAAAAAGAATCTAAAATAGTAGTTTATGCTATTACTGGGCTTCTGATTTTCCTTGTTGGACTTTCGCGTATTTATGTAGGAGTTCATTATCCAACAGATGTTTTAGCTGGCTTTACCTTAGCCTTTGGTTTGCTTAATGCGATTTATCCAACTTATGACCGCATTCGCTTTGAATGGCGATTCCAAAGTAAACAGAAATAAAAAAACATGTAGTTTTGAACTGCATGTTTTTTGATACAAAGGAAGGTCTTTCCTATATAAAATGTATAAAAATAGCTTATTTTCACTATTGTTCTGTTAAAAATGCATTAATTGTATATTAATTATATTATAATTATGATATAATGTTTTTAAAATTTCGAAATAAAGGAGTGTCTCTTGAACATAAAAGACAGCATTGGACTAAGAATCAAAACTGAGCGTGAACGCCAGCAGATGTCACGTGAAGTGCTATGTTTAGATGGTGCGGAATTGACTGTTCGTCAGTTAATTCGCATTGAAAAAGGGGAGTCGCTCCCGTCTTTGGATAAATTATCTTATATTGCAAAACGTCTAGGAAAAAATATGACCGATTTATTGGATCATGATAATATCACTATCCCTGACGAATACTACGAGATGAAGAATCGTCTGATTAAGTTTCCAACGTATAGAAATCCAGAAAGAATAAAGGCTAAACTTGCCTTAATTGAGGAGGTCTATGAGAAATTCTTTGAACTTCTCCCAGAAGAAGAATTGTTAACTCTAGATATTTTGGAAAATATTTTGAGTTTTACTAGTTGGGAAGAGAGTCCTAAAGTTGAGGAGATATATGAAGACTTGTTTGAACAAGTCAAAAGGAAGAGGAAATTCTCAACTAACGATTTATTAGTTATTGACTACTATTTCTTCCATCTTTATGGAAGAAAACAGTATGATAAAAAACTTTTTGAAAGAATCGTAAAGAGAGTATTAAATCAGGAAATTTGGACAGATGATGTCTATAATATTGTTTTGTTTAATGATTTGATGGCTATCGCTGCTTTGAAGATTTTTCACAATTCCTTCTCAGACTTCTTAACAGTTGTGGATAAAGCCTTAGCTGTTATAGAAAAATCACAATTCTATAGCTATAAACCTAGTGTTTTTGTTCTCAAAGCCAAATATGAACTTCTTCATAAAGGAAACAAGAAAGAGGCTGCAGAAAATTACGATAAGGCCATAATGTTTGCTTCCGTTTTAGAAGACTCGGTACTAGAAGAAAGTATAAAGGCAGGTAAAGCGGCAGATGGTTTATAGAAATGGTGGTGACATAAATGTCACTACTTTTTTAATGGTTAAATGTTTACTATAGAAACATAAATAACAGTTAAAAGGAGTTTTATTTTGAAAAAACTAAAATTATTTACACTATTCTCACTACTTATCACTATCTTGCCTTATTTTGCAGGTTGTCTTTAATAAGGAGTCACCATGTCAAAATATCCATATATTTCACAGGTTGATCAGCGTGATTGTGGTGTCGCTGCCTTGGCCATGATTCTTAAACACTATGGTTCATCTTATAGTTTAGCTTATTTGCGAGAGTTGGCTCAGACTTCTCGTGAAGGTACTTCTGCGCTCGGTTTGGTGGAAGCGGCCAAGCAGTTGGGTCTTGAAACTCAGGCTATTCGTGCGGATTTAGACTTGTTTAAACAAGAAAACCTATCTTATCCTTTTATTGTACATGTGGTTAAAGAAGGTGGGCTGCAGCATTATTATACGGTGTTTGGTCAAATCAAGGAGCAGCTTGTTATTGGTGATCCAGATCCTAGCAAGAAGGTCATTAAAATGCCCTTAGAGGAATTTGCCAAAGAGTGGACGGGAGTTGCTCTCTTTTTTGTTCCAGGAGAAACCTACACTAAATACAAAGAAGACGTGCCGGGGCTTCTTTCATTTTTACCAATTTTGTTTCGTCGTAAGGGATTGATTGCAGTCATTGTCTTGCTGAGTTTTCTAGTGACCCTTGTTAATATTATTGGTTCTTATTATTTGCAAGCTATTATCGACCGCTTGATTCCTCAGGGGGCATATAATCTTCTGACCATGATTTCGCTAGGCTTATGTATCTCTTATCTTGCTCAACAAGTTTTTACTTTTTTCAAAGATTATCTTCTACATCGATTGGGTAATTACCTGTCCATTGCTGTCATTCTTCCTTATATCAAGCATGTCCTTTCCCTGCCTATTAGTTTCTTTAGTTCACGTCGTACTGGTGAAATCACGTCACGTTTTGGAGATGCCAACACCATTATCGATGCTCTAGCTTCAACGATTTTATCGATTTTCCTAGATGTGACCATTGTGATGACTCTAGCTGTGGCTCTTATTGTACAAAATCAGTCACTTTTTTTGATGACTCTCACGGTAGTTCCTCTTTATGTTTTAATCATTGTGGCATTCTATAAGCTTTTTGAGAAAGAAAATTATCAATTGATGGAGGCAAATAGTCAGGTCAATACCGCTGTTATTGATGATTTGCGAGGTATTGAAACCTTAAAATCCTTGAGGGTTGAGGAAAGACGTTATCGGGAAATTGAGGTGAAATTCCATGACTATTTGAAGAAGTCTTTGTCTAAGGCCAAGTGGCAATTAACGCAGGATGGGTTAAAGACAGGGATTCAGTTAGTTTCTAATGTCTTTATTCTCTGGTATGGGGCACAATTGGTCATGGAAGGGCAACTATCTGCAGGTCAGTTGATTACCTATAATATGTTGCTCAATTATTTTACAACTCCTTTAATTAATATTATCAATCTCCAATCCAAAATTCAGCAAGCCAAAGTCGCCAATAATCGTCTTCAAGAAGTTTATGTTGTGGACAAGGAAGAAAAAGGAAAACTTAAAGAGTTATCTTTTAAACAACTTGCTTTTAAAGGAGTCAGTCACCGTTTTAGCTACCAACAAGAGACTCTTAGTAAGATTGATTTAACGATTCATAAGGGTGAGAAAATCGCCCTCATGGGTAAAAGTGGATCTGGAAAAACGACCTTAGCTAAAATGTTGTCAGGTTATTATACGAAATCTAGTGGTCATGTAACCCTAGATAAAGATGCTATTAGCCATGCGGAGTTGCGTCAAATGGTGACTTACGTTCCCCAGCAGACCTATGTGTTTACGGGGACCATTTTAGAGAATCTTCTATTAGGATTTGAAGGAGAAGTTGACGAGAAAAAGCTTCTTAAAGTTTGCCAACAAGCTGATATCTTAGAGGATATTCAAAAAATGCCACTAGGCTTTCAGACCCAAGTATCTGAAGATGGAGGTCTGTCTGGCGGTCAAAAACAACGCTTGGCTATAGCGAGGGCTCTCTTGTCCAAACAGCCTATCTTAATTTTTGACGAAGCTACCAGTGGTCTCGATAGTGATACTGAAACCAGGGTCATGGCTAATCTTGCTAAGATTAAACGAACAATGATTTTTATTGCTCACCGCAATAGTGTACGTCAACATGTCAGTCGTGTAGTGACCATGGTGAGTGGCCAGATTGAGTCAGACAGTGCTAATTTCAATCCATTCCAGTTTATTTAAAATAATCTTCCTATTATATATGTAGATAACTTAAGAAGTCTAAATTTTCACATCTTGCACCTATCTTATTAATATAGTATACTGGTAGTAGACTATTAAGAGGTGTAAACATGTTAGAGGCATATAAAAATTTTTGGTTAGGCTATCTCGATTTTTATGGTCGTACAAAACGATCAGACTATTGGTGGGTTGTCTTGATTAATGGAATTATCGGTAGTTTGATTTTCCTACTGATGGACTTACTTGGGGAAACAAGAGCTGCTGGCTTTACATTGACAGCTTTCATTCTATTTATAGCAGCAACTGCGCTTCCTACCATTTCTATGCAGATTCGTCGTCTACGTGATGCCAATTTCAATGTTGCTTGGATTGTATTAAAAGCGACACCACTACTAGTAGTACTTTGGGTGATGTATGCCTTTCCTACAAGAGATTCAAAATAATTCCAATATAAAAAGGGTGAAACTAGTTAATCTAGTTCCACTCTTTTTTTCTTATAAAATAAAGCTACCTAAGAGGCTAACGAGGGTGAAGCTGATAGTTGCATAAAATACAGCGAGACGGGTCGCTTGGATAGGTTTATAAAGTCTAATAAGTGTTAGGACACACCAAATAAAGAGTACTGTGACAAACCAACCTGACAGTAAGCGACGTGGCGTTACACCATAGAGTGCTATATAAACGCCAAAGAGTTTCCAGCCGGCGATAAGGGCAAAGAGGCTAGCAAAAGTAAAGAGTAGGGTACTCAACAAACGAAGCCCCTTGTGGGTGAAGAAGTTTTCTTTAGAAAAAATGTAAAGTCCAGCTAGGATTCCCAAGTTAAGGGTAGAGACTCGAACTAATTGCCAGAAGCCCTGAACAGCAATATGTGAGGCTTGATGGGCTGGAATGTTGACTTGGTTGAGAGAAAGGAGTTCTCCCATTTGACTAGTGGCAGTTATTATGAATAGGGCATAAGTGAGGCAGAGGCTTCCGAGTACGATATAAGCTGCTACTTTTGGAAACTGACGGGTTGTTTTAAGACGGCCTTCAAATCGTTTTTGACTAAGTGGCTTTTCTTTTGCCAAATAGGTTGCAATGAGTTGAGCAAAAAGTCCTAGAGCCAGAGGGATACTGGTTATTAAACGAGAGAACAATAATCCGTTATCCTTGAAGGTGATAGTGAAATCAAGTAGAGTAGCAAGTGTATCGAAGAACTGTTGCCAAAGTTGTCCGAAAGCAGGCAAGACCTGACTAAGCTGACTAGCAGCGAATACAGTCAGTATCAAGGCAATCATGATACTAATGAGAATCATCCATTTGTGGTTCTGAACTGCGTGCTTTTCTTCTTCAGAAAGCTCTTGTTTAGGTGCTGTTTTATAGAGTAGTGTCCAGGCTCCGATAAAGAAATATTTCAGTGGGAAGATGCAGCTAGTGTATATGAGGTCTAGCCAAACCATAATTCCCAAACGGTCTTGACTACTTTGTCCAGTACGTGCCATTAAGTAAAGGAGGATACTCGCATGAAGGCAAAGAATCTGAGCGCTCCCCCAGTTGTCGTGCAGACCCCAAAGACTAATTTGTAAACCTTGTAGTAGACTAGTGACCATAAACATTGCCGATTCAAGTCGCATTCCCTTTGCTTTTCCACCTAATAGACGACAGCCCAGTTCAATCGTACTTATCAAGACAAGGGTTGCTGGAAAGGCAAAGGAAAAATGGGTCAAGTAAGTGACATATAGGAAGCAGGCCACGAGACAGGCGACAATCAGTCCCTTAATTTTCCAAATGTCTTTTGGTGAAAAATATTCCAAGAGTTTCTTGGTTCTGGTTTGAAGACTAGTCTTTTCGTCGGAATATTCCTGGGAGACTAGCTGTAAATTAGTAGTATAGTTATTTGTTTCCATCATAATTCTCCTTTTGGATGTTAGTCCAAAAAAGACTTTATCATAAAAAATGTTCGATTTTGTCACCTAACTGTAAAATTACTAAAAATAGGTCTATGGACTTAGGTCTGGAGAATGAGTTGCAAAAATAGGCGAGAAAAAAATATTATGCTTACATTGAATGATAGATTGTACGGGCTATATTGTCAGAAACTGTCAAATGCTAAAGATAGTTTTTTAGAGATTAACTGTTTGTTTATCTGGGATTGAGCAAAGGACTTCTATCGAGGATCACTAAAGGTGATGTCATTTTTTGACACTATATGTTAGATTGACTACCATCTAAATGTTGCAAAATTTCTGAAAATTCGTTGACATGTGTTTTCAAAGTAGTATGATATTAACATAAAAAACTTAGGAGGTTCTTATGTTAGGTGTCATCCTACTCTATGTTGGTATGGTTTTGATGAGTAATGGACTCCATCGTTTAGAGGGTATTCCTGATAAATCAAATGTTGTCATGAATATCTTTACGGGTGGTCTGGGTTTGATTCTCAACATTATTGTCATTGCTTACGGAGCTTGTACAGGGCAAGGCGCTGAATGGTTTTATGGTAGCGCTACTGGTCTTTTATTTGCTTTCACCTATCTTTACTCAGCGATCAATACGATTTTCGATTTTGATCAACGTTTGTATGGGTGGTTTAGTTTATTTGTGGCAATTAATACGCTACCAGCAGGGATTCTTTGCTTAACATCTGGATACGGTGGTAATGCTTGGTATGGTATTATTTGGTTCTTGTGGGGTATCCTATGGCTAACTGCCTTTATTGAAATTAATCTTAAGAAGAATCTAGGAAAATTTGTCCCTTACCTAGCTATTTTTGAAGGAATTGTAACAGCTTGGATTCCAGGGCTTTTGATGCTTTGGGGCAAGTGGTAAGCATTGATTTAAGGAGGAAAAACGATGCAATTGACAATGCGCGAGCAGGAAAAAATGATGATTAGCCTTGCGGCTATGATTGCTCAACGACGTAAAGACAAAGGAATCAAATTGAATCATCCAGAAACAGTTGCTTTAATCACTGACTATGTGCTTGAAGGTGCAAGAGAAGGTAAAACTGTTGCCCAACTGATGGATGAAGCTCGCAATCTCTTAACACGTGAAGATGTTATGGAAGGTATTGCAGAAATGATTCCAATGATTCAAGTTGAAGCTACTTTTACGGACAGTACAAAACTGGTTACTGTTCATGATCCTATTCAGTAAGGAGAAGTGTAATGATTCCAGGTGAATACCATGTGGCGAGTGAGCCAATTGATTATAACGGTGGTTACGAAGCCATTAGTCTTGAAGTGAAAAATGTGGGTGACCGTGCTGCTCAAGTGGGTTCTCACTACCATTTTTATGAAGCAAACGAAGCTGGTCTTCAATTTGATCGTGAAAAGGCGCGAGGCAAACGTCTAGATATTCCAGCAGGTACAGCCATTCGTTTTGAGCCAGGTGAAACGAAAACAGTACAACTTATTGACTTTGGAGGGAAACGTCGTATTTTTGGCTTCAATAACAAGGTCAATGGTTTCTTAGACTAGAAAGAGGACAAATCGATGAGTTTTAAAATGGATCGTGAAGAGTATGCTCAACACTATGGACCAACTGTAGGGGATAGCGTACGTCTTGGAGATACCAATCTTTTTGCAGCCATTGAAAAAGACTTTACTGTTTATGGACAGGAATCTAAGTTCGGTGGCGGTAAAGTTTTGCGTGATGGTATGGGTGTTAGTGCTACGGAAACACGTGACAATCCATCAGTTGTTGATACCATTATTACAGGTGCAACCATCATTGACTATACAGGTATTATTAAAGCAGATATCGGTATTCGTGATGGTAAGATTGTTGCTATTGGTCGCGGTGGTAACCCAGATACAATGGACAATGTGGACTTTGTTGTGGGTGCTAGTACAGAAGCCATTGCTGCAGAAGGTTTGATTGTGACTGCAGGTGGTATTGACCTCCACGTACATTATATTTCTGCTGACCTTCCTGAATTTGGTTTGGATAATGGAATTACGACCCTCTTTGGTGGTGGTACTGGTCCCGCCGACGGTAGTAATGCAACAACATGTACACCAGGTAAATTTCATATTACTCGTATGTTGCAAGCTGTTGATGATATGCCTGCTAACTTTGGTTTCCTTGCCAAAGGTGTTGGTTCTGAGACTGAAGTGGTTGAAGAGCAAATTAAAGCTGGTGCAGCAGGAATTAAGACACACGAGGACTGGGGTGCGACTTATGCAGGAATTGATAATTCCCTTAAAGTTGCGGATAAATACGATGTTTCTTTTGCGGTCCACACCGACTCTTTGAATGAGGGTGGATTTATGGAAAATACTTTGGAATCTTTCCAAGGTCGTACCGTTCATACCTTCCATACCGAAGGTTCTGGTGGTGGGCACGCTCCAGATATTATGGTCTTTGCAGGTAAGGAAAATATTTTGCCATCATCAACTAACCCAACTAACCCATATACTACAAATGCTATTGGTGAGTTGTTAGATATGGTTATGGTTTGTCACCACTTGGATCCAAAAATCCCAGAAGACGTATCCTTTGCCGAATCACGTGTTCGTAAACAAACTGTGGCTGCAGAAGATGTTCTTCACGATATGGGAGCCCTTAGTATCATGACTTCAGATGCCATGGCAATGGGACGTGTCGGTGAAGTAGCAATGCGTTGTTGGCAACTAGCTGATAAGATGAAGGCTCAGCGTGGTCCACTTGAAGGGGATTCAGAGTTTAACGATAATAACCGTATTAAACGTTACGTGGCTAAATATACAATTAACCCTGCCATCACCAATGGTATTGCAGACTATATCGGTTCTGTAGAAGTTGGTAAATTTGCAGATTTGGTTATCTGGGAACCAGCACAATTTGGTGCAAAACCTAAGTTGGTGCTTAAGGGTGGTATGTTAACTTATGGTGTTATGGGTGACGCTGGTTCAAGTCTTCCAACACCTCAACCACGTATCATGCGTAAATTATATGGTGCTTACGGTCAAGCGGTTCATGAAACAAATCTTACATTTGTCTCTCAATATGCTTATGATCACGGTATCAAAGAAGAAATTGGTTTGAATAAGATTGTTCTTCCTGTTAAGAATACACGTAACTTGACTAAGCGTGATATGAAGCTTAATGACTACGCTCCAAAAACAATCCGTATCGATCCACAGACCTTTGATGTCTTTATTGATGATGAGTTGGTTACTTGTGAGCCAATCCATACGACATCATTGTCTCAACGTTATTTCTTGTTCTAAGGAAAACGCTATATACATGAGGCTGGAATTCTTCCTCCAACCTCTTTTGTATTTTACAGCCATAACGTTTTTAGTACTTTATTAGGTTGCTATATGAGTCTGATGCTAGACTTTTAAAATGTAATAGAAAAGGAAAAAGTATGATTTTTACAAAAGTAGATGCTCTTGTTAAGGATATCGATGTGGACAAATACCATATTGAAACAGTCATTCTTTCGAGTGACGATCTTAACAAAAAAATTATTCGAGTGAAGAGTGATCATGGGAATGAATTTGGTATTCGTCTTGATAAGGGACAAAAATTGCAAAATGGCTCTGCCTTTTTTATCGATGATCACCATGTTCTAGCTATTGGTGTTGAGTCACAGGATTTGATTGTCATCTCACCTAAAGATATGGATGAAATGGGAATCACAGCTCACATTCTTGGGAATACTCATAAACCAATTGAGGTGAAAGATGCCAAGATTTATTTAGAGGTTGACCCAGTAGTAGAGCAAGTCTTGACTCAAAAAGAGATTGCCTACACGATTGAAGAAGTGGTCCTTGATAAACCCCTACGCCATGTGAATTTAACTGCCCATGAACATTAATCCCTTTGCTAATGTGTCTTTGCAAGATTATCTTGAAATTGTGCAAATTGTCGATTCAACCTTTCCAATTGGATCATTTAACCACTCATTTGGGATGGAAAATTATCTACGTGAAGACACTGTAACAGATGATAAAGGTTACGAAGAGTGGCAAGAAGCCTATTTAGCTAGTCAGTTTAAATATGGTGAAGGTCTTGTAATCAAACTGGTTTATGATGCTATGGTTACAGATAACATAGAGCAGGTTTGGCATTATGATAAGGTCTTGACAGTTTCGACGCAAGCGCGTGAAACAAGACAGGGAACTAAGATGATTGCTAAGCAAATGCTTCGACTCATTCAAAGGCTTCATGCTATTCCGGTATTGGATGACTATCAGTCTAAAATACGTAAGGGTGTGGTCTTCGGCAATCCAGCTATTGTCTTTGCGCTCTATGTGTTTAACAAGGGCTTGGGATGTAATGAAGCCATAGCACTTTATGGCTATAGTGTGATTTCGACGATGGTTCAAAATGCTGTGCGTGCCATTCCCCTTGGACAGTTTGCTGGACAGGAGATTGTTTTACGTAGCTTTTCACAATTAGAAAAAATGACACAAGAAATTCAAGAATTGGATGCGTCCTACCTTGGGGCCAATACGCCTGGTCTTGAATTAGCTCAGATGAAACATGAAACACAGGTATTCCGCCTATTCATGTCCTAAAATATCAACAAGGTTGAGAGGAAAAAACAATGACAAAACGTACTGTAATTATTGGAGTTGGTGGACCTGTTGGTTCAGGTAAAACCCTTTTGCTTGAGCGTCTTACACGACGTATGTCCGACTTAAATTTAGCAGTTATTACTAACGATATCTATACAAAAGAAGATGCCCTTTTCTTAGCTAAAAATTCAAGCTTAGACGAAGACCGTATCATTGGTGTAGAAACTGGTGGATGTCCTCATACTGCGATTCGTGAGGATGCCTCTATGAACTTTGAAGCGATTGAAACTCTTCAAGAGCGCTTTAACCATGATTTGGATGTTATTTTCCTTGAAAGTGGAGGAGACAACTTGGCTGCAACCTTCAGCCCTGATTTGGTTGATTTTACCATTTATATTATTGACGTTGCTCAGGGTGAAAAAATCCCACGTAAGGCTGGTCAAGGGATGATTAAGAGTGATTTGTTCTTGATTAATAAGACTGATCTTGCACCTTATGTTGGAGCCAACCTAGACCGTATGCGTGAAGATACCCTTCATTTCCGTAACGAAGATTCTTTCATTTTCACAAATTTGAATAATGATGACAATGTTAAGGAAGTGGAAGAATGGATTCGTAAGAATTTCCTACTAGAGGACTTGTAAGATGACACAAGCATATGATGGCTTTGTCCATCTTGGATTTTCAAATCGAAATGGTCGTACAATTTCCCACAAGAAATACCAAGAAGGCAACTCTCGAGTATCGGCAGATAATTCAGATGCCAATGGCGTTCCTTACTATTTCCTAATTAATATGGGTGGGGGCTTTGTCGAGGGTGAGCAGTATCAAGTGATCATTGATGTTAATAAAGATGCTCATGCCTTGGTGACCACTCAGACACCTACTTATGTTTACAAGTGTGAGAAAGGACAGTTGACACAACAGAATACGTCTATCACACTTGAAGAAAATAGTTATTTGGAGTACATGGCTGATGAAGTTATTCCCTATTTAAAATCACGCTATTTCCAAACAAGTCGTATTGATATGGATAAGTCTGCTCACTTGATTTATTCAGATGGTGTAACGGCAGGTTGGTCTCATGAGGATCTACCGTTTCAATACCATTGTTTTCGTAATTTGACACAGATTTACCAAGATAATGAGCTTGTTTATAGCGATCAGACTCTCTTAGAACCTCAGAAACAAGATATGTTTAAACTTGGTTATTTTGAAGGCTGGCGTAATTACAATAGTTTGGTAATGGTGTCACCAAATATTGACGAGACTTTTGTTAAGGCTTTGCAGAAGCACTTAGAAGACCTGAATTTAGAGTCTGATTTTGCTATTTCATCCTTAGATATTCCAGGTCTAGTGTTACGTATCTTAGGAAAAACTGCTGAGGATAATCGTCGCGTCATTTATGCCTGTGCAGACTATTTTAGACAAGAAATACATGGATTAACCCCTTTGAATTTGAGAAAAAATGATATGAGGAGATAAAAAATGCATATTCCTGAAAATTACTTAAGTCCTACGACTTGTGCGGCAATGGGAGCAGTTATGTTGCCTATTTGGTATAAGGCTGTCAAGGAAGTAAAGGTTAAAGTTGATACGGATAAAAAAACGATTCCTATGTTGGGAATCGGGACTTCCTTGTCCTTCCTCATCATGATGTTTAATCTTCCAGCCCCCGGTGGAACGAGTGCCCATGCTGTCGGAGCAGTGCTAATTGCTATATTGTTAGGACCTTGGGCCTCCTGCTTAGCAGTTAGTGTGGCCCTGGCTATGCAGGCTTTGCTCTTTGGTGATGGTGGAATCTTGGCCTTTGGTGCTAATGCCTTTTGTATGGCCGTTGTTATGCCTTTTGTAGGTTATGCTGTTTATAAACTCTTGAATAAGTGGACAAAGAACAGGATAATTGCTAGCTTTTTTGGAGGTTATATTGGGATTGTAGCTGCAGCCCTGACTGTTGCAGTTTTACTAGGAATTCAGCCTATTCTCTTTAAAGATGGCAGTGGTAATCCGCTTTACAATCCATACCCTTTGAGAGTGACACTTCCAGTAATGGGCTTGACTCACCTGCTTATCGGCCTGGTAGAAGGATTTTTCACAGCCGGTGTTCAAGAATTCATTGAACGTTTGAATATTGATAATACTCAGGAAATAACGACTAAGAAACTACGTCCTTTATTGCTCTTTATCTTAGCCTTAATTATCCTAACGCCACTTGGTTTATTGGCGACGGGAACAGCCTTTGCAGAATGGGATGTCAAAGAGTTGGTAGAAAAATTGTCTCATTACCATGTGGAAGCCCAAGCGCCAAAAGGAATGTTGAATGGTTTTTCATTCAATGCCCTCTTCCCAGATTATAGTATCGCAGGCATTCCAGAAGTTTTGGGTTATATCCTGAGCGCTGCCTCTGCTGTTTTGATTTTCTTCATCCTCTATCGCTTGATTTTCGGTAGAAAGGTTGAAAAATGATTCTGCCAGATTGGATGTCGGAAGAGCGCCCAGTAGTCACTAAAGTCGGTAGAAATAACTTTCTTATCCGGAATCGTCACCATCTGGAAGCTCTTCTTCAAAAGTTTGAAACGCATCCTTTAAAAGTAGCATCAGTCTTTCATCCAACAGCTAAGGTTTTACTTCTCTTTTTCTTACTTGTTTCAGTGGGAATTAGCCGAAATCTCACAGTTTTGTGGATTTTAGCCTTGTTTTTAGGAGCTGGCGTGGCTTTTTTACCGCATTCTGTTTTAGTAAGAACTTTGAAAAAAACTGTAGTGTTGTTGATTTTCCCTCTCGTTCTTTATCTACCGCATCTCTTACTTAGCGGAGGTCAATCGCTCTTTCTTTTTAGACTTCCTTTGATTGCCGTAGCCATTGCTTATTATTCAGAGACAAGTACAATAAGTGAGATGCTAGTGGCATTAAAAGGGTTGCATTTTCCTGATCTTGTTCTGCTCCAGTTAGATATCACCATAAAATATATCGATGTCTTTGGAAAACAATTAATGGATTTGCTCAAAGGGATTGAAGCACGAAGCTTTGGCGGCAACCATCGTTTCCGGATTGGAAGTAATATCTGGGGAATTTTATACCTTAAAGCTATACGCTATGGTGAGGAACTGACTCAAGCCATGGAAGCACGTTGCTTTGTTGGTGAGTATGTCAAGTCATCACAGTCATTCACATGGAAGGACTGGCTGGCCTTGATAGGTCTAGTAGCAATGATTTTAGGACAGATTCTGTTAGGAGGATGAGATGTTTCAATTGAAACAAGTGGCCTGTGCCTATGAACAAAAAAAGGTCTTTACTGGTCTTGATTTGGAGATTAGACAAGGACAATATGTGATGTTGATGGGGGAAAATGGGACTGGAAAATCAAGTCTTATCAGTTTATTAACTGGCTTCAAGCAGGAAGAATCTGGTCGCATTCTTTTCTTAGGGAAGGACCTCAAAGAATGGCTGAAGGACAAACGTCAAAAACGAGATTTTTATAGTCGCCTCGGAATCCTCTTTCAGGATGTGGATAGTCAGTTATTTAATAGTACTGTCTATGATGAGATTGCTTTTGGTCCTCGCCAGCTAGGTCTAACCGAAGAAGAAGTCTCACAGCGCGTTCAAGACACGCTATCCCTGCTTAAAATTGAAGATTTAAGGGATCGCGTTCCCTATCAACTGTCTGGTGGAGAAAAGAAGAAAGTGGCTTTTGCCAGTATCATGGTAACGAATCCAGATGTGTATATTCTTGATGAACCCTTCAATAATCTTTCTAAAGAATATGAAGAATTTTTTAGGGAACTTCTACATGACCTTCATTCAGCTGGAAAAACCATTATCATGTCTGCTCACCACTTCAAGCACCTTCATCATGAAAAGGCTGATGTTCTTCTTTTCGAAGATGGCAAAGCTGATTTCTTTCCTGTCCAGGAAGTGCTCAGTAACCAGCAAGTAGTTGAGCGTTTGTCACATTATTAATAAGGATAAGTAGGAAATCGTTCTAGGTTTCCTACTTTTTTCTTTGTCAAACAATTGATATTTTTAGGTGATAGTATTTTCTTATCACCTTGATTATGTTTAAGTATTAGTTAAGCTTAGTGAATTCTGTTACAATAAAAACAATCAATCTCAAAGGAGAGTATTATGAAACTTAAAAAAATTCTTGGAATTACGGGTGTAGCCATTGCTTCAGTAGCTTTGCTTGCTGCATGTTCATCTAAATCATCAAAAGAAGCATCTAAATCTTCAGGTGCTAAAGAAACAATTAACTTTGCCACTGTTGGGACAACAGCACCGTTCTCATATGAAGAAAACGGTGAATTGACTGGTTACGATGTGGAAGTTGCCAAAGCAGTCTTCAAAGACTCTGACAAATATGAAGTGAAATTCCAAAAAACAGAATGGTCTTCAGTCTTCACAGGTCTTGACTCAGCTAAATACCAAATGGCTGGGAACAATATCTCTTATTCAGAAGAACGTGACCAAAAATATCTCTTCTCGTATCCAATTGGTACCACACCAGCTGTTTTGACTGTTCCAAAAGATAGTAATATTAAGAAATATGATGATATTGCTGGACACTCAACGCAGGTTGTTCAAGGAACATCGACAGCTACTCAATTGACAGAGTTTAATGAGAAACATTCAGACAAGCCAGTTGAACTTAACTACACAAATGAAAATATTACACAAATGTTGACAAGTTTGAATGAAGGTAAGTATGACTTCAAGATCTTTGATGCACCAACTGTTAATGCAATCATCAAAAACAATAAATTGAGCAACTTGAAGACGATTGAGCTTAAATCTGATCAACAACCATACATCTACTTCTTGTTCGCAGATAACCAAAAAGACCTTCAAAAATTTGTAAACAAACGTTTGGAAGAACTCCAAAAAGATGGTACTTTGGCTAAGTTGGCTGAAAAATTCCTTGGAAACAAAGATTATATTCCAACTAAAGACGCTTTGAAAGTTCCAAGCAAAAAATAAGAAAGGAGCTGGGAATGAATCTCAGCTTTTTCATATAATTAAAATCTAGGACATGTTATAGTTAAAAACTATAGATATATACAAATATAAACAATTTGCTACAATTCTTATCCTATGGGATAATAATTTTACACTTAAAACAATTAAAGGGAGTTCGTTATGAAACTTAAAAAAATTCTTGGAATTACAGGATTGGCAGTCGCTTCAACAGTAGCTTTGGCTGCTTGTGGTGCTGGCGGTAACAAATCAGCTAAAGATGATAAAACATTAACAGTTGGTGTCATGACTTTGGATGACACTACTGAGCCATTGTGGGATAAAGTCAAAGAATTGGCTAAAGACAAGGGTGTTACTATCGAGTTGAAAGAGTTCACAGACTACAACCAACCAAATGAAGCCCTTAAAAACGGCGAAATCGATGTTAATGCTTTTCAACACATTTATTTCTTGAACAACTGGAACAAAGAAAATAAAGGTGATGTTGTTGCGGCAGCTGACACACTTCTTAGCCCAATCCACCTTTTCTCAGGTACTGAAAACGGAAAAGCTAAGTATAAAGATGTTAAAGAGCTTCCAGATGGAGCTACTATCTCAGTACCTAATGATGGTACAAACGAAAGCCGTGCGTTGACACTCCTTCAAACAGCTGGTTTGATTAAGTTGGATGTTAAAGATGGTGAATTGGCAACTATCAAGAACATTTCTGAAAATCCAAAGAAATTGGATATTAAAGAAATCGCAGCTGAACAAGCTGCCCAAACTCTTTCATCAGTAGATGCAGCAGTTGTTAACAACTCATACGCACAACAACAAAACGTTGACTATGACACAACTCTCTTCCAAGAAGATCCAAGCCAAGATTTGAAAGATTGGGTCAATATCATTGCAGCTAATAAAGATTGGGAAAAATCAAATAAAGCTGATGCTATCAAGACTTTGATTAAAGCCTACCAAAATGATGAAGTAGCGCAAATCATCTATGATGCATCTAACAAGGTTGACCTTCCAGCATGGAAAGGTGCCCCAACACAAGATCAATTGAAAGCTAATTCAAAGAAATAAGCTAAGGACAGAGGGCGTGTGAGAGCACGCCGTTTTGTCGTGTATGAAGGAGACGATTTGATGGCATTTTCAAGTGAAGAAGAGCAGTTACGAAAATTTCGTAACGATGAAATTGCTCAGCACTATTTTGAAGTTTTGCGGACTTTGATTTCTAAAAAATCTATTTTTGCTCAAAATATTGGTCTCTATGATGTAGCTGCTTACCTTGGTGAGATTTTCTCTGGTGTTGGCGCAGAGGTGACAATTGACGAGACCCATACGGCACCTTTTGTCTTGGCGAAATTCAAGAGTCCAAATCCAGAAGCGAAAACAATTATTTTCTATCAACACTATGACACTGTTCCTGCGGACAATGATCAGCCATGGACCGATGAACCTTTCCGTCTGACTGTTCGAAAGGGATATATGTATGGTCGTGGTGTCGACGATGATAAGGGCCATATCACAGCTCGGTTGACAGCTCTTCGTAAGTATATTCGTGAGGTCGGAGATCTTCCTGTAAATATTACGTTTATGATGGAAGGTGCTGAAGAATCTGCATCAACAGACCTTGAAAAATATTTAGAAAAATACCGAGATGATCTTCTTCCAGCAGACCTATTGGTTTGGGAGCAAGGGAACCGAAATAGTAAAGGTCAATTGGAAATCACAGGTGGCAACAAGGGGATTATTACCTTTGACTTGTCTGTCGAGAGTGCTGATGTTGATATCCACTCTAAATTTGGTGCAGTGATTGAATCGGCGTCATGGTACTTGCTCAATGCTATCTCAAGCATGAGAGATGATCAGGGACGTATCCTTATCGACGGCATCTATGAAAAGATTGTCCAACCAAACGAACGAGAGACGAATCTTATCGAAACTTATGCCATTGAAAATGCAGACAGTCTTCGTAGGATTTACGGCTTAAAACTACCCATTTTAGAAAGTGACCGCCGAGCGTTCTTAAAAACTTACTATTTTGAGCCAGCTCTTTCTATTGAGGGAATTTCAACAGGTTATCAGGGGCAAGGGGTTAAGACCATTTTACCAGCTCAAGCCAGAGCTAAGATGGAGATGCGTTTGGTCCCTGGCTTGACACCTGAGTACGTTTTGGAGTGTATTAAGGCTCACCTCAAAAAAGAAGGATTTGACCGTATCAAGGTAACCTTCACTCTTGGTGAAGAAAGTTATCGAAGTGATATGTCTGATCCAGCTATTGTCAATGTTATTGAGTTAGCAAAAGGCTTTTATGAAGAAGGTGTCGCTGTCCTTCCAACAGCAGCAGGTACGGGGCCTATGCATATGATTCATCAGGCTTTGGGTGTTCCTATGGCAGCCTTTGGTATAGGGAATGCTAACAGTCGTGACCATGGTGGGGATGAAAATGTTAGTCTAGCAGATTACTACACCCACATTGAACTAATTAAGGAGTTAATTGCAAGTTATGAGTAATGTCATTATTGATTTGAAAAATATTGATATCACCTTTACGCAGAAACGCCGCACTATTCAAGCGGTTAAGGATGTGTCTATCCAGATTGAGAAAGGTGATATTTACGGAATTGTTGGTTATTCAGGGGCTGGTAAATCTACCCTTGTGCGTGCGATCAATCTTTTGCAAGTGCCTACAGCTGGTAAAATCACTATCGGTAAAGATGTGACTTTTGCAGATGGTAAGGTCCAATTATCGACAAAAGAATTGCGCCAGAAACGTCAAACGATTGGGATGATTTTCCAACACTTTAACCTTATGGCTCAAAAGACGGCTTATGAAAATGTAGCTTTTGCTCTTCGTCATTCTAAATTAAGCAATGAAGAAAAAGACAAAAAAATTCGTGGTCTTTTGGAATTGGTTGATTTGGCTGATCGTGCCGAAAACTATCCTGCACAGTTGTCAGGTGGTCAAAAACAACGTGTAGCGATTGCCCGTGCCTTGGCCAATGATCCTGAAATCTTGATTTCAGATGAGTCTACCTCAGCTCTTGACCCAAAAACAACTAAGCAGATCCTTTCACTTTTGCAGGATTTGAATAAAAAGCTTGGTTTGACAGTGGTTATGATTACCCACGAAATGCAAATTGTTAAAGACATTTGTAACCGTGTGGCTGTTATGCAAAATGGTCAACTTTTAGAAGAGGGCAGTGTTCTTGATATCTTCTCAAATCCACAAGAAGATTTGACACAAGAATTTATTGAAACTGCTGCAGGGATTGAAGATGCCTTGGCTAAGATTAATGCACAACCCGTAGTGAAAAACTTACCAAACTCAGCCCTTCTCGTTCAACTTAAATATGCTGGTTCTTCAACAGATGAGCCACTCTTGACTGAAATTTTCAAAGATTACGGAGTTTCAAGTAACATCCTTTACGGTAACCTTGAGATTCTAGGTGATACACCTGTTGGTGAATTGGTCGTTGTATTGGATGGTGAGGCAGATAAGGTTCTTGCTGCCCAAAGAGCGATTGAAAATGCAGGTGTCAGCTTGCAAGTACTTAAGAAAGGAGCCCAATAATGGCAGATTGGATTCAACAAAACTTTCCAGATATTTATCGTATTGGTATGCAGGGGGTTAACTCTTGGCCAGACGCCATCTATGCGACTCTCTATATGACGGTTATTTCCTTCATCATTGGGGGGCTTCTTGGTCTTGTTATGGGGCTCTTCTTGGTATTGACAGGTCCTCGTGGAGTCATTGAAAATAAATTTGTTTTCCAAATCTTGGATAAAATCACTTCAATCTTCCGTGCCATTCCTTTCATCATCCTCTTGGCAATTTTGAAAGGCTTCACTTACTTTATCGTGGGGACTAACCTTGGTATGACAGCGGCCTTGGTTCCATTGTCAGCTGCGACTTTCCCATTCTTTGCACGTCAAGTACAGGTGGTACTTGCAGATCTTGACCGTGGCGTTATTGAAGCAGCACAAGCTAGTGGCGCAACACTTTGGGATACGATTAAAGTTTACCTTGGTGAAGGGCTCCCAGAATTGGTTCGTGTATCAACCGTAACTCTGATTTCCCTTGTGGGTGAAACTGCCATGGCCGGTGCTATCGGTGCCGGTGGTCTTGGTTACATCGCTATCTACTATGGATATAACCGTTCTAGTACCTCAGTTACCATTTTGGCAACTTTCTTGATTTTGATTTTGATTTTCCTTATCCAATTCTTGGGTGATTTCTTGACCCGTAAATTGAGTCATAAATAGGATTTGAGAGCCTGTTTGCCACAGGCTTTTCTCATTTCTTGACGATTTCAGATATTTATCATAGTATGGAAGCTATCGAATACTTTATGGTTGAGCTACCCATAAAAAGGAGTTAATGAGTTATGAAACGATTTATTTCAACTTGGAATAGGACCAGTCTAATCAAGCGTATTGCCATTGGTGTGGTAATTGGTGCTGTACTTGGTTTGCTTGTTCCTAAGTTTACGGTTATTGGTCTCTTAGGGGATATGTTTGTTGGTGGCTTGAAGGCAATTGCTCCACTCTTGGTCTTTGCCTTGGTTGCCAATGCCCTTTCTCAAACGCGAGAAGGGCAACAAAGCAACATGAAGACAGTTATTGTTCTTTATCTCTTTGGGACCTTTGCGGCAGCATTGACGGCTGTTATTTCTCACTATATTTTTCCAATTTCTCTGAAGTTGGGAGCAGCGGCAGCGACTAAAGCGACGGCACCTCAAGGTGTGGGAGAAGTCTTTAAAGATTTGTTGCTTAAGATGGTGGATAACCCTGTCAATGCCTTGGCTCAAGCCAACTACATTGGTGTTTTAGTATGGGCGGTTGTCTTTGGTTTCGCCATGCGAACAGCTAGCACTCACACGAAAGATTTGCTACATACCTTGGCAGAAGTGACTTCACAAATCGTTCGTTGGATTATTAACTTGGCACCATTTGGTATCCTTGGTCTTGTCTTTAATACTATTTCTGAGAATGGTGTTGGTGTTTTGGCGGATTATGGTGTCCTAATCCTTGTCTTAGTGGGAACAATGGCCTTTGTTGCCTTGGTTGTTAATCCTATCATTGTTTTTGTGATGATGGGCAAAAATCCTTTCCCACTGGTTTTCCGTTGTTTGAAAGACTCTGGGATTACAGCCTTCTTTACTCGCTCGTCAGCAGCTAATATTCCTGTTAACCTTCAGCTTTGTAAAGATCTTGGTTTAAATCCTGATACCTATTCAGTTTCTATTCCTTTGGGGTCAACTATTAATATGGCTGGGGCAGCCGTGACAATCAATGTCTTAACTCTTGCTGCAGTAACGACTTTGGGAATTCAGGTCGATTTTGCGACAGCACTCATTCTTAGTGTGGTTTCAGCTATCTCTGCCTGTGGTGCCTCAGGTATTGCTGGAGGATCCCTTCTATTAGTGCCAGTAGCATGTAGCCTCTTTGGTATCTCAAATGATTTGGCCATGCAAGTTGTTGGTGTTGGCTTTATCGTAGGTGTCATCCAAGACTCTTGTGAAACAGCCCTTAACTCTTCAACAGACGTGCTTTTTACAGCAGTAGCAGAAAAGAGCCGTTGGAAGAAAGTATAGATAATTGTATAAGGTCGGCCGATTTGGCTGGTTTTTTGATTTTGGAGAAAACATAGTCAAAGACTATAGCTAGCTCAAGAATCTATCATCTTTAAAAAGCCCATAAAATATGGTAAAATAAACCGTTCAAAGAGAAAAGGTGAAACATTTATGACTAATAATTTATTGGTGCTTCAATCAGACTTTGGTTTGGTCGACGGTGCTGTTTCGGCCATGATTGGTGTGGCTCTTCAAGAAGAACCAAGTTTGGGAGTTCATCACCTTACACATGATATTACACCCTACAACACTTTTGAAGCTTCCTATCGTCTGTTTCAGACTGTCGAGTACTGGCCAAAGGGAACAACCTTTGTTTCGGTAGTTGATCCGGGTGTAGGCTCATCACGTAAAAGTGTGGTTGCCTTAACAAAGACGGGGCAATATATCGTCACACCAGATAACGGAACACTTTCTTATATCAAGAAGGATGTCGGTATCGTTGCTGTCCGTGAAATTTCAGAAGTTGAGAATCGTCGTAGTAATACGGAGCTGTCTTATACCTTCCATGGTCGTGATGTTTATGCCTATACAGGTGCCAAATTAGCTTCTGGTCATATCAGTTTTGATGAAGTAGGTCCTGAGTTACCTGTGGACAAAATTCTAGAGCTTCCAGTGGTTGAAACCATCATAGAGGATAATTTGGTTCGTGGTGCAATTGATATTTTGGACGTCCGTTTCGGCTCTCTTTGGACCTCTATCACACGTGATGACTTTTATGCCTTGGAACCAAACTTTGGTGATCGATTCGAGGTGACCATCTTTAACAATGATATGTTGGTCTACCAAAATCAAGTTACCTATGGGAAATCTTTTGCGGATGTTCGTATCGGTCAGCCAATTATTTATATCAATTCCCTTTATCGTGTTGGCTTAGCCATAAACCAGGGGTCTTTTGCCAAGGCCTATAATGTTGGTGTGGGGTCTAACTGGCACATTGAAATTAAACATTTAGGAGATTAAAGTAAGATTATGAAAAATAATTCAATTCGTACAGTAGTTGCGACAGGTATTGGTGCAGCACTCTTTATTATCATTGGTATGTTTGTTAATATTCCTATTTTTGGGAATACCAGCATCCAACTTCAGTATGCTGTTCAAGCACTATTTTCAGTGATTTTTGGGCCTATTACAGGTTTCTTTATGGGCTTTATTGGGCATGCGCTTAAAGATGGTATTCAATACGGAAATATCTCATGGGCTTGGGTGTTTGCAAGTGCCATTACAGGTCTTGTAATTGGTCTATTCAACAAAAAATATGATGTGACAACTGGCAAGTTTTCTTTGATGAGTATGATTTGGTTTAACTTAGCACAAGCATTGGCCCTCCTTATTGCCTATGGTATCGTTACTCCTATTGGTGATAGACTCCAATTCGCACAAGCCTGGTCATATCTTTATGCACAAAGTTTTGTAGCTGGCGTAGCTAACTTTATTACAATTGCAATCGGAGGAACCCTCCTTCTTGCAATCTATGCTAGCTCACGTACACAATCTGGTAGTCTTACCAAAGACTAGCATGAATCATAGGAGAGTGGGACTGTCAGTTTGCTTTGATACCTCCTCTCTTTTTTAGTAGAAACATGGATAAATACATTAGTTTTAATCAGTTTACATTTCAATATGATGCGCAAGCAGAAGCGACGCTTAAAGATATCAGCTTTGATATTGTCAAAGGCGAGAAAGTGCTCATTTTAGGCCCTTCTGGTAGCGGAAAGTCGACCCTGGCTCAGTGTCTCAATGGTATCATACCTAATATTCATAAAGGTCAGGCAAAAGGCCAGGTAAGGATAGATGGTCAGGATATTTTCAAGCAATCTATCTATGATAAGTCACAGTTGGTATCTACGGTATTGCAGGATCCAGATGGTCAGTTTATTGGCTTAACAGTAGCCGAGGATTTGGCTTTTGCCTTGGAAAATGATTGTGCTAATCAAAGTGAGATGAAGGATAAGGTAGCTCTCTGGGCTGAACGTCTAGACTTGACTTCTCTTTTGAATCACCGCCCTCAAGACTTATCAGGTGGCCAAAAACAACGAGTTAGTTTGGCTGGAGTCTTGATTGATGAGAGTCCTATTCTTTTATTTGATGAGCCTCTAGCAAATTTAGATCCTAAATCAGGACAGGAAACCATTGACCTCATTGATAAAATCCACAAAGAGGTGGGAGCTACAACAATTATTATTGAGCATCGTCTAGAAGATGTTCTTTATCGTCCTGTTGACCGGATTTTACTGGTCAATGATGGTACCCTCCTCTTTAACGGTAGCCCAGATGAGCTTTTATCAAGTACTCTCTTACTGGAAAATGGGATTCGCGAACCTCTATATGTGACGGTTTTACGTCAGTTGGGATTTGACACAAGAGATGCACAAAATCTTAGTCAATTGGATGCTTTAGACTTATCTGACCTTGTTCTGCCAGATAGAGTTTTGAAAGATAAAAGAGACAGTTCAAGTGAATCTATTTTGAAGGTTGAGGGGCTTAGCGTTTCCTATGGGGATAATCCGGCGATTATAGACGATATGTCCTTTAGCTTGAAAAAAGGTGAGCGACTAGCGATTGTCGGTAAAAATGGAGCTGGAAAGTCGACGCTTGCCAAAGCTCTATGCGGTTTTGTCCCTAGTCAAGGGAAATTAACTTACAAGGGTCAGGATATCAGTCAGGATAGCATCACCGAGCGTTCAGAGCGTATAGGCTTTGTTTTGCAAAACCCTAATCAGATGATTAGCCAAACTATGATTTTTGATGAAGTGGCTCTTGGTTTACGCTTGCGAGGGATTGAAGAAACCGAGGTTGAAGAGCGTGTTCATGAGGTCCTGAAGACTTGTGGCCTCTATAGCTTTCGTAAATGGCCCATTTCTGCGCTTTCCTTTGGTCAGAAAAAGCGCGTGACCATTGCGTCTATCTTGGTCTTGAAACCTGAAATCATTATTTTGGATGAGCCAACGGCTGGTCAAGATTACAAGACTTACACAGATATCATGAATTTCTTGGACAGTCTTCAGAAGCAAGGCCATACCATTGTGATGATTACCCATGACATGCAGCTCATGTTGGAATATAGTGATCGTTGTCTCGTTGTGGTTGAGGGGAAAATCATTGCAGACGACAATCCTGTTACAATTCTTAATCAGAAGGATTTACTTGAGTCAGCTAATCTCAAGCAGACATCTCTTTATACTTTGGGTCAGAAATTGTCAAGTGATCCAGTAGAAGTAACCCAGTATTATATCGAAAAAGGAGGCCCTAATGTCTAATCGTTTAATTGGTTATCAGTCAGGTCAAGGTTTCCTCTATGATTTGTCTGGGGCAAGTAAGATGCTTTTCTTTATCTTGGTTTCAGTTGCTTGTATGGCAACCTATGACCCACGTTTTATTCTAGCAGTAGGCTTACTTTCTATTTATCTCTTTTATTTGGCCAAGATTCGTTGGCGAGATATTTCATTCGTTGTTAAGATTATTGGATCGATTGCCCTCTTTAATTTACTTATGGTCTACCTTTTCTCACCTGGTTATGGTGAAGAAATTTACGGGGCTAAGACAGTTATTATTGAAGGTTGGGGGCGTTTCTATCTAACCAGTCAGGAGCTTTTTTACCTTGCAAATCTATTGCTCAAGTATTTTTCAACGGTCCCTCTTGCCATTCTATTTCTCATGACTACTCATCCGAGTCAGTTTGCGGCTAGCCTGAATCAAATTGGGGTTCCTTATAAATTTGCCTATTCCGTGAGTTTAACCTTGCGTTATATTCCAGATGTTCAAGAAGAATTCTTTACGATTCGTAAGGCTCAGGAGGCTCGTGGTTTGGATTTGTCGCAAAAGGTGGGATTGGTCAAACGCATTCGCGGGAATCTCCAAATTGTTCTTCCACTAATTTTTTCATCTCTCGAACGAATTGATACCATATCGACAGCTATGGAATTACGACGATTTGGTCGCTACAAAAAACGTACATGGTATGTGCATAAATCTTTGATGAAACAAGATTACCTTGTCATCCTATCAGCTATCCTTATATTGGGGATTAGTATTGGATTAATTTTCTTCAATCATGGTCGTTTTTATAATCCATGGGGCTAATGCTCTTAGCATAGAGAGAATCTGCCATTAAGTATAATAAAAAACGTTCCCGTCTTGTCCAGATGAACGAGATTGGAACGTTTTTTTGTTATTTCAAATAGCCTAAATAATCAAATTTTTCTAGTGTCCGATTGTCGGCGACTACTAGGATGATTCCTTCGTCAGGTAGTTTCTTACTTGGGTCAAAGTGAGTGTTTAACTTGCCATTTTGCTCATCTCTAAAACCAATAACGTTGACGTTATAATTTTGTCTTAGATTTAATGTATGCAAAGACTTTCCAGCCCATTCTTTTGGAATTTTAAGTTCAATTAAAGCCACGTCGTCCTCTAAATGAAAAATATTTGAAATGTTATAACGGAGGATATTTGAAGCCAATTCTTTTGCTGTGCTACGCTCAGGAGTGATGACCCAGTTGGCCCCCATTCCGTAAAGGACTTCCTCATAATTGTTATTCATAGCTTTAGCAATAATATTTGTAATGCCAAGTTTTTTACATTGCAGGAGCGCCAGTGCAGAAGATTCTAAGTGTTCTCCAGTTGCAATAATGACTGTATCGCAAGTATCAATACCAGCAGAACGTAGAAAGTCAATGTCAGTAATGTCACCAACAGCGGCCTTAGTCACCTGATCAGCAAGGGAATCAATTGTTGTAGAGTTATTATCTAAGGCAATAACGTCTTGTCCAAAAGAGGAGAGTTCGGTTGCAATGGTTTGTCCAAAGATTCCCAAACCGAGGACCCCAATAATTTGTGTTTTCATATAAAATCCTTTCAGAATATTGTCAATGAATAAAATTGTTTAGCCAACTGAAATATCAGTTGGGGCATAAGAGACATGCTTTTCTTTTTTGGTCATCAAGCTCAAGAGAACAGTGATAGGTCCAACACGGCCAATGAACATCAGAGACATGATAACGAGTCGTCCTAGAGTATTTAGATTAGGGGTCAAATCCATTGAAACACCAACGGTAGCAATGGCTGACACACTCTCAAAAAGTAGGCCTAGGGGCGATAGTGTAGGATTAGTCTCCAGCAAAATAACATAGCCGACAAAGAGCATTGTTAGGAAAAAGAGTATAACTGTGAATGCTTGCAAAACAGTCTTATTAGATATAATACGATTTCGAAAAACAACGCTCGAGTTACCAGATAGTTCTGACTTAAAAAGCAGGAACATGATAGAGGCAGTTGTCACCTTGATGCCACCCGCAGTTCCTCCAGGACCACCCCCAATAATCATTTGAATCATAAAAAGAAGATTTGTGGAGAAATCGGCATTGGTATAGGAAATAGTTGCAAAGCCAGCGGTACGCATGGTTACAGTCTGAAAGAAACTTACCAGAAGTTGTTGCCAGACATTGAGAGTACCGATTGTTTTAGAGTTATCCATTTCCAGTAACCAAGCAAGTAGTGTTCCTCCTAAAAGGAGACAGCCTGTACTTATAAGAACAAGACGACTTTGATTGCTGAAAGGCCTACAAGCTAATTTCCAATTCCTTGGACGATCTTTAATATAACGTCGCAATAGTTGAATCAAATCAATCCAAACTGCAAATCCCAAACTTCCAGACATAATGAGAAAAGCTACAGCAAGGTTAATGGTTGGATTGGTTGCATAATCCTGTAAACTGTTAGAACCCAAGTTGTCAAATCCAGCATTACAAAAGGCAGAGACAGCTAGAAAGAGACTATTAAAAATGCCATGACCAAGTCCAAAACGAGGAATGAAATCAGTCATAATCACAAGTGCTGCCAAAGCTTCAATAGAAAAAGTAATTTTATAGACCTTAAAAAGATAAGCTTTCAAATCTTTTTGGTTATCCCTGCTAAGTGCGGATTGAAGGAGATCTTGATCACTCAGTCCTAATTTATTTTTCAGGGTATAGGTGCTAAAGGCTATAAGAGAGACGAGCCCAAGTCCTCCCGTCTGCATGAGAAGCATAGAGAAAATTTGACCGAGACCATTGTAAGCCTTACTGACCGGGACAACAGAAAGTCCAGTTACACAGACCATTGACACAGTATTGAAGAGATGATCCAGGTAGCTTGTTTCTGGACTATTAGCATAGTGGCTTATGGGAAGGCTAAGTAAAATACTTCCCACTATAATGACAAAGACAAAGCTGAGCACAAGCTTTTGCGTGACAGAAAGACGATTGATCAATGAAAACCTCCGAGTTATCATAAGAGTAAATAATAATCCAAGGAGTAAGACACCTCCTTGGATAAACGTTATAGCGGCTTCTTGTTAGGAATTCCAGCACGACGTGGGTACTTATTAGGGGTTTCTTTTTTCTTATCGACAATAGTGACATTACGTCCATCCCCATTTGGCAGTCTGTAGTTCTCGTTGAGAATAGGCTTTGCAAAAAGCGAGTTCAAGGCATTTTTAGCATCGGCTAACTCTTCATCAGCTGCTGCAGCTTTAAGTGCAATAAGTTGTCCACCAACCTTCAAGAAAGGAATAGTCAATTCTGAGAGAACCTGCATGCGTGCGACGGCACGGGCAGTAACAATATCAAACTGAGCACGGAAGGCCTTGTCTTGTCCAAAATCCTCTGCACGTCCATGATAGAAGTGAACACCGCTGAGCTCAAGTTCATCAGCCAAGAGATTGAGGAAATTGATGCGTTTATTAAGAGAGTCGATGATAGTCACATCAAGCTCAGGGCAAAGGATTTTCATAGGGAGACTTGGAAATCCAGCTCCAGCTCCGATATCCAGAAGTCGAATACTTTGATTTTTAATATGCCCTTGAAGAACAGGAGCCAAAGAATCATAGAAATGTTTGAGGTAGACCTCGTCTCTTTCTGTGATTGCAGTAAGGTTGATCTTTTCGTTCCATTCTACCAAAAGCTCAAAGTAGCGTTGGAATTGGTCTTTTTGTTTTTGGCTGAGATCGAACCCCAGTTCTTTCAGAGCCTTGTAAAAATCTTCAGGTGTCATTATATATTCCTTTTATCTAGTTTCAATGCTCTTATTTTACCATAATTAAGAGCTTTCATCTAATCTCTATAGGACAGATGGAAACAGGGTCTGAGTAAGTTTCTCATTAGCTTTGAAAAAAGTTCTAAGTTTAAGAAATATGTAATATTAAAGGTGTTATTTTTTCTTAAAAATTTGATATAATACTAATTAAGTCTAAAATCATAATCATGCTCTCTAATGAAAAGTGAATGTAGGGGATTATGGTCTTGTGGATTGAAAATAGATCCCTATGGGGAAATTTAATTTGAGGATTAAGAATGATTTATCTTTCAGAAGTTAGAAAGTCTCCAGAGGGGCTCGCCTTTACCGAAGCACCTTCTTTGTTGGAGTCTATTAAAGAACGCTATGATCAAGTTTTAAATCTTGAACAGATTCAAGCAAGTGGTCAGGTAGCCTATGATAATGGCTTGTACCTTTTGGACTATCAACTTAGCTATGATATTACCTTGCCATCTAGCCGTTCACTTGAACCTGTGACACTTAGCTTTAACTATCCGGTTTCAGAAACCTTTATACAAGAGGCAGATGCAGCTCTTCAAAAGGAATTAGTCGAAGAAAATCTAGTTCTTATCTTGGATGGGGATACCATTAATCTTGATGAGAGTATTCTAGATAATATTCTTCTTAATATTCCTTTGAGAGTATTAACACCTGAGGAAGAATCAGGACAAATTTCGCTCTCAGGTAATGACTGGGAAGTCTTGTCAGAAGAGGATTTTGCCGCACTTCAACAGGAGAAAAAAGAGGCAAGTAATCCCTTTGCCCAATTGAACGGTCTATTTGACGAAAATTAATTCAAAAAAATAAACTAAAAATGTTTGACAATTTTAAAAATCTGTATTATTATATCATTAGAAGTTAATTTTCGGATTTATTTATAGGGTAAATCTACAGACTTTTTAAGGGAAATAGAAGTCAAAAAATTTTAAGAAAGTGGTAAATACTTATTATGAGCAAACGCATTTTGATTGTTGAAGATGAGAAAAACCTTGCTCGTTTTGTCTCTCTTGAACTTCAACACGAAGGATACGACGTTGTGACAGCAGACAACGGACGTGAAGGACTTGAAATGGCACTCGAGAAAGATTTCGATCTTATTCTCTTGGACCTTATGTTGCCTGAGATGGACGGTTTTGAAGTAACACGTCGTCTCCAACAAGAAAAAGATACTTATATTATGATGATGACAGCCCGCGATTCAATCATGGACATTGTTGCTGGTTTGGACCGTGGTGCTGATGACTATATTGTAAAACCTTTTGCGATTGAAGAACTATTGGCACGTATTCGTGCAACCTTCCGTCGCCAAGATATCGAAGCTGCTAAGAATGCACCAGCTAAGGCGTCAACTTATCGTGATTTGAAATTGGATGTTCAAAACCGTACAGTTGTTCGTGGTGATGAAGCAATTCCATTGACAAAACGTGAGTTTGATTTGTTGAACACACTTTTGAGCAATATGAACCAAGTGATGACCCGTGAGGAACTCTTGCTTCAAGTTTGGAAATATGATGATGCAATCGAAACAAACGTTGTAGATGTTTATATTCGTTACTTGCGTGGGAAAATCGATGTTCCAGGTAAGGAATCATACATTCAAACAGTGCGAGGAATGGGTTACGTTATCCGTGAAAAATGAGTAAATTACAAGATAAATTATTTGGTAAAGTAACCATTAGAAAAAAGTTGACCATGACAACTGCTGTGGTCTTCTTTCTTGTATTGTCGATGTTCACTCTGGTTGTTGTTTTCTCGGCCAATACGCTTCTTTTGCAACGTGAACGTCAAAATGTAAATAACACAATTTCGAAAGTTGTTACTTATATCGAAAAGGACTGGGATTCTGATGAAGAGTTGAGTCCAGAACCGCTTTTAGCGGCCCTTTATTCGCCTAAAAATATTTATGCATCAATCATTAATGGTGTGCTTTCTGAAAAGCACTCTTTGGATGGTCAAGTTGCAATTTCTAATAAATTATTTTCTAACCAATCTGTTTTTGTTTATGACAAAAAGGGAACGTTTATCTTTACTTCTGAGGAAAACACAGACTCTCCTCCAGGCATGTCTGAAGTAAACAAACTGAAGTCAGTGTCCTATAAAGGAAAGCGTGGTTTCTTACTACAAGTTCCAATTTACGGTAAGGATAAAAAGACCATCGTTGGTTATGCCCAGATTTTCCATGATTTGGAATTCTACTATGCTCTGAAAGAGCGTTTGATTTTCTTATTGATTTTCCTAGAAGTGGGGATGACGGTCCTAGTTATCGCAGCAACTGTGGTTGTCTTGACATCTATTCTTCGTCCGATGAGACAGTTGCACGAAACGATGGGAGTTATCACCGATTCGCCAAGTGATTTGGAACTTCGTTCTAAGATTGAAAGCCACGATGAAATTGGTGATTTGGCGGTTAACTTTAACCGTATGATGGATAAAATCCAAGAAAATAATCAGATGCAGATGCGTTTCTTGAGTGACGTCAGTCATGAATTACGTACGCCGATTGCGGTTATCAAGGGCCATATGGACCTCTTGCAACGTTGGGGTAAAAATGACCCTGAGATTCTTGAGGAGAGTCTTGAGGCTGCAAGTCACGAGGCCAACCGTATGACGATTATGATTAATGATATGTTGGATTCTATCCGTGTCAAAGGATCATTTGAAAATCATAGAAATGATACGTGTGATTTGAATTCTTCAATCCGTACGGTTATTGGTAACTTCCGTGTCTTGCATGAAGATTACCAATTCTATCTCAATGATTTTGAGAGCTCAGAGCGTCCAGCACAGATTTACAGCCAACACTTTGAACAGGCGATTACTATTTTGATTGATAATGCGGTCAAGTATTCTCCTGTTAACAAGGAAATCCAGGTTACAATTAAGGCTCTGGAAGATGAAATGTTGGTACAAGTACAAGATAATGGTGAAGGGATATCTGATGAAGATATTGAGCATATCTTTGAACGCTTCTATCGTTCAGATAAGGCACGTAACCGTACATCCACTCAATCTGGTGTAGGTATTGGTTTATCAATTCTTTACCAGATTGTGGAGGCCTACCGATGTCGTATTGAGGTTAGTTCAGAGCTTGGTGTAGGGACATGTTTCGATTTTTACATTCCATTTGCGGATGGAGAAACGACGACACCTCAACTTGAGCTTTAAATCAATTTATAAGAGTCTTAGAGTGATTCTTGGTCGTGAGCACGCCTCGTTTAGAGCGTGCTTTTTATGTGTTTTTATGGTAAAATAGAGTACCGAATTTCAAAGATTGGTGGTGAAGTGCATGCGTTGTCCAAAATGTCAACATAATAAATCTAGTGTTATCGATAGCCGTCAGGCAGAGGATGGGAATACCATTCGTCGTCGTCGTGAGTGTGATTCTTGTCATGCTCGTTTTACAACTTTTGAGCGTGTGGAAGAAGTTCCACTTTTGGTTGTCAAAAAAGACGGTACTCGTGAACAATTCTCTCGCGATAAGATTTTCAATGGTATCTTGATGAGTGCTCAGAAGCGTCCGGTTTCTAGTGAGGATATCGAAAATGCCATCACCCGTATTGAGCAAAATATTCGCCGTAACCATGATGGAGAGGTTGATAGTGATGTCATTGGGAATTTAGTGATGAAAGAACTCGCTGACCTTGATGAAATTACTTATGTACGTTTTGCTAGTGTCTACCGTTCTTTCAAAGATGTTGATGAGATTGAAGAGTTGCTTCAAGAAATCACTAAGACTGTACGTGCGAAAAAAGAGTCTAAAAAATGAGACCTATTGAAGAATTTGTCTATGTTGGTAATCAGGTTATCGTTCCCGATCAGGCAAGTTTAATGCGTTGCTATTATCCCATTATTGGGAGTGAGGGATACGCTCTCTACCAGTATTTCGTGGCTTTTTATGACAATGGTAATCGCCGCCATAAGTTTGCGGCTATTCTGAATCACCTTAACTTTGGAATGCAGCCCCTTCAAGAAGCACTGGCGGTTCTGACAGCAGTAGATCTCTTGGCCTTTTACCAGTCACCTCAAGGGTTTTATGTGATAGAGCTTAAGTCTCCCTTAACAATTGAGCAGTTTCTAAAACATGCCGTTTATAGTTCACTTCTCGAGCAAAAGATTAGTGAACCAGCAGTAGACGCTTTGAAACCGGCAGGTCTCCAAGGATTGCAAGATTTATCTAAACGTTTTTCGGATGTCTTTACCGATGAGCGTTTGGCTCAAAAGTCTGTGTCTGAAATCAAGCCTAAAAATTCATTTGATTTAACTAGTTTTAGGAATCGTATGCAGGCTGATGGGCTTGTATTTACAGATGAAAAGACAGATGTGCCAGAAATATATAAATTGTCTGAGACTCATGGCATGAATTGGTATGATATCTATCTCTTAGCTAAAAAGACAGCCGTCAACCACCAGATTATTGTCAAGCGTATGCAGGTGCAATTAGAGCAGGCTCAAGCTCAAACATTAGGTGGTGACTCTGCTTTGACGGAGACTGAAGAAAAAATTCTTAAAGCGGTTAGGTCCGAAAAGCCTATAGATTACTTACAAGGTGCCAAAGGTCCAAGCGGGACTGTTACTAATTCTGAGAAGCAGATTCTCACGGATTTGGCACAAAGAGGCTTTATGGATGAGGTCATTAACCTCATGGTTGCCTACAGTTTGGGACGGACACGTTCGACGAATGTGAATCAAGAGTATATCTCTAAACTTGCTAACGACTTTGACTTTAAGAACATCCTCACTGCCGAACAAGGGCTTTTAGCTTTGCGTAGTGGTTACGACAAGAAATCACAACAAGCAAAAGCTGATTCTAAGAAGAAAACAAATGTGCCGAGCTGGAGTAATCCAGATTATGATAATCAAACCAGTCAGGCTGATCAGGCTAAGTTGGATGAAATTAGACGTCGGGCTTTGGCAAAACTAGAAAAAGGAAAGGAGTAGCCTATGGAAAGAGTTGGACAAACCCTAAACCGAACAGGGCATCATGGGTCTGGCAATGCAACAGATTTAACGAAGCAAATTTTGGCGGATCCAAGAGTGGCTAGCTTTATTCAAGAGCATAGCCTAAGCCAGGATGAAATCAAACGTAGTCTTCCTAAGTTTAATCAATTCTTGGTGGAATGCCGTAAGGTCAAAGAAGGTGATGCCTCCTATATTGCGAAAGGGTATGAGCCGATTCTGACCATGAATGAAGGCTACGCTGATGTGACCTATAAGGAGACGCGTCAGCTCAAAGAGCAACAAGAACAACAGGCTATAGCTAAACGGATTAATTTGGTGAGTCTGCCTCAGTCTTATCGTAAGATTACCTTTGCGGATATTGCTCTAGATGATGTGGCGCGTGTGGATACCTTTGAGAGTCTCGTGGATTTTGTGGCGAATTACCCTAGTCCAGACCAGAAAGGCCTCTACATCTACGGGGACATGGGAGTTGGAAAATCCTTCATGTTGGCTGCTATGGCTCATGAACTTTCCGAAACCAAGAAGGTTGCGACGACCATTATTCATTACCCATCTTTTACCATTGATGTTAAAAATGGAATTAAGGACGGTTCTGTCAAGGAACAAATAGACGCTGTCAAACAAGCAGAAGTTTTGGTTCTAGATGATATTGGTGCAGAGCAATTCTCTTCTTGGATTAGGGATGATGTTTTGCAAGTCATCCTCCAGCATCGTATGATTGAAGAGCTGCCTACTTTCTTTACATCTAACTATAGTTTTGCGGATTTAGAAGCTAAGCTATCCAATGGACGTCAAGGAGACGAGACTTGGCAGGCCAAACGTGTGATGGAGCGTATTCGTTTTCTTGCCAAAGAGGTTCACTTGAAGGGTGTTAATCGCCGCTAAGTTGAATCTAATTATGATAAAGAATAAGAGAGTTTGCTTCCCTTGGTGGAAGTGAGACTGCTAAATGAAGAAAGGAATCCCTATTTTAATCAGGGACTTAAACATATGACATTACCTACAGTTGCTATCGTGGGTCGCCCAAATGTTGGGAAATCGACCCTATTTAACCGAATTGCGGGTGAACGTATCTCTATCGTCGAAGACGTTGAAGGGGTAACACGTGACCGTATTTATACCTCTGCTGAGTGGCTTAACCGTCAATTTAGCTTGATTGATACTGGTGGTATCGATGATGTTGATGCACCATTTATGGAACAAATTAAGCACCAAGCCGACATCGCCATGACTGAAGCTGATGTTATTGTCTTTGTCGTTTCAGGTAAGGAAGGCGTGACAGATGCGGACGAGTACGTTGCCCGTATTCTTTATAAGACCAACAAGCCAGTTATCTTGGCGGTAAATAAAGTGGATAACCCTGAGATGCGTGCAGATATCTATGATTTCTATTCTCTTGGTCTTGGTGATCCCTATCCAGTTTCATCTGTTCACGGTATCGGTACAGGGGATGTTCTCGACGCTATCGTTGAAAATCTCCCAACAGAAGTTGAAGAAGAAAATCCAGATATCATCCGTTTCAGTTTGATTGGACGTCCAAATGTCGGAAAATCAAGTTTGATTAACGCCATTTTGGGGGAGGACCGTGTAATTGCTAGCCCAATTGCTGGTACGACTCGCGATGCCATTGATACAAACTTTGTGGACAGTGAAGGTCAAGAGTATACCATGATTGACACCGCTGGTATGCGTAAATCTGGTAAGGTTTATGAAAATACAGAGAAATACTCTGTCATGCGTTCTATGCGTGCTATTGACCGTTCTGATGTTGTCCTTATGGTTATAAATGCCGAAGAAGGTATCCGTGAGTATGACAAGCGTATTGCTGGTTTTGCCCATGAAGCTGGTAAAGGGATTATCATCGTAGTTAACAAATGGGATACGATTAAGAAAGACAATCATACTGTTGCCAACTGGGAAGCGGATATCCGTGAGCAGTTCCAATTTTTGAGCTATGCACCAATTATCTTTGTATCGGCTGAAACTAAACAACGTCTTAACAAGTTGCCAGAGATGATTAAACGCATCAGTGAGAGTCAAAACCGTCGTATTTCATCGGCTGTCTTGAATGATGTTATTATGGATGCCATTGCCATCAACCCAACACCAACTGACAAAGGAAAACGCCTTAAGATTTTCTACGGCACACAAGTTTCGGTTAAACCACCAACATTTGTTATCTTTGTCAATGAAGAAGAGCTTATGCACTTCTCATACATGCGTTTCTTGGAAAATCAAATTCGTCAGGCCTTCGGTTTTGAAGGAACACCAATCCACTTGATTGCTCGTAAACGTAAATAAAAAAAGAGACCAACCAGAATAGAATCTTTAAAGGTTGGTCTTTTGTCATTGTAAGGAGAAATGATGTTAGAAAATATTAAAGCTTATTTATCTAAACAAGGGGTTAAGTATATCAAACCTGAAAAAGCGGGTCTGCATCAAGAAGAGATGGAAGCACTCAAAGCTTTAGGCCAGGCTGCTCGCAAGGAAATGCAGGTCTTATCAAAAGCTCTAGAGGAGCGTCTGGCACCCTTTAAAATGGATCGTGTCAGCAATTGGGCCAATCAGGCACAAATATGTCGCCCACACTTTTGGTGCTATTATAGGGCCCCTGAGGACAGTTTAGACGATGTTGCCATGGCGATTCGCCTTTATGGTCAGCCTAAAAAATGGGGGATTTCTGTTGAGGTTAGCTTTGTCGAACGGAAAAAATCAGATACCACTCTAGCTAAGCAACATAAGGTCCTAGACTTACCGATTGCCCCCTCTCTATACTATTTTGCCCAGGAAGATGGTGTCAGTCATCGTGTAGAAGGAACTGAAGAGAATCGTCAGATGCTTAAAGCAGCAGTTAGATATGGTCGTATCCGCAAGGTATTGGTTAAGTATGATGTGGTAGTGACTACTAGTAAAACTATGGAAGAGTTAGTAGAAGAGCTCGCTGATGGATTTGATAAGTTGAAAGCCTATTACGAGAAAGCTAATAAAAACTAAAAAATCTCCAGGTTCTTTCTGGAGATTTTCCTTGTTATTTTGGTGCGATTACTTCAGCACCGCCCATATAAGGACGAAGAACTTCAGGGATAGTTACTGAACCATCTTCGTTTTGGTAGTTTTCAAGGATAGCAGCTACTGTACGTCCAACAGCAAGTCCTGAACCGTTGAGAGTGTGAAGAAGTTTTACTTTACCATCAGCTTCGTCACGATAGCGGATTTGTGCACGACGGGCTTGGAAATCTTCTGTGTTTGAACATGAAGAAATTTCGCGGTAAGTGTTTTGTGCTGGAATCCAAACTTCCAAATCGTAAGTTTTGGCAGCTGAGAATCCCATATCGCCAGTACACAAAGTGATGACACGGTATGGCAAGTTAAGTTTTTGAAGAATATTTTCAGCGTTAACTACCATTTTTTCCAATTCATCGTACGAGCTTTCTGGTTTTGAGAATTTGACCATTTCAACCTTGTGGAATTGGTGAAGACGGATCAATCCACGTGTATCACGACCAGCTGAACCAGCTTCTGAACGGAATGAAGGGCTCATGGCTGTGAAGTAGATTGGCAATTCTTTACCATCAAGGATTTCACCGCGATAGTAGTTTGTCAAAGGAACTTCAGCGGTTGGGATAAGGACATAGTCAGTACCGTCAAGCTCGAAAGTATCTTCCTTGAATTTTGGATATTGACCAGTACCGAACATTGAGTCGTGGTTAACCATGTAAGGTGTGATCATTTCAGTGTAGCCTTCTTTAGCGTGCTCATCCAACATAAAGTTGTAAATCGCACGTTCCAATTTTGCTCCAAGTCCTTTGTAGAAAAGGAAGCGAGAACCAGTGACTTTAGCACCACGTTCCCAATCTAGGATACCAAGGTCTTCCCCAAGATCCCAGTGAGCTTTAACTTCAAAATCAAAGTCACGAGGTGTTCCCCAACGGCGAACTTCTACGTTTTCGTCTTCGTCAGCACCTACTGGAACAGAGTCGTTTGGTGTATTTGGAAGTGTCACAACGATGGCATTAAGCTTTTCATCGATAGCAGCAAGTTCTGCATCAATTTCCTTAATTTCTGCAGAAACTTTTTGCATGGCTGCAATTTGTTCTGAAGCATCTTCTTTGTTACGTTTAGCTTGAGCGATACCATCTGAAGCGATATTACGTTGAGCTTTGAGTTCTTCAGATTTGATAAGAAGCTCACGGCGTTTAACATCAAGCTCTTTAAGTTCATTTAAAGTTTCAGCAGCAACCCCACGTGTAGCCAATTTTTCGGCAAGGGCATCGAAGTCGTTACGAATACGTTTTACATCTAACATAAGTTCCTCCAAAAAGTAAAACACTCCAGTGAAAGTGTTGGAGTGACATGAGCCACGGTTCCATCCAACTTCACAGGAGTGCACTTGTTTATGTTTTTAATTATTAGAAACGGTAGAATTTCGTAGGTTAACCCTACCTGCTCGCAGCAACCGCAGGCTTTCTGAAAGGATCTAGCTAGTACTTATCCGTCTGTTATATTATACAAAAATTATGATTTTTTGGCAAATAAACCTTTGAGTCGAGTGCCGATAGTTTGAATGAGAGTTGGCAACTTGACGACTTTTTCATTACCAAGATGTTCCCTAGCAATCTTTAGAATCTTTCCAGAATCTTTAGAAGCAAAGAGGAATTTGCTCTTGTCTGTCAAAACCTCAAAGTGGCGACTAATTCTTTTTCCGGAGACATTCGCACCGATTTGAGTGATGCTTGTCCATGGGATTTGAATGTATTGCTCGACATTGACATCTGGGTAGAATTCAAGAGCCACATCTCCTATTAGAAACTTACCGACTTTACCTCCGATAGCCATGTAGGAAACGCCTGTTGTATGCAGTTCAACTGTTTTGTTTAGTGATTGTGCCATATCTATCTCGCTTTTTGATTGTAGTACCTTTATTATAGCATAAGAAAAGAGTTCAGCTTTGCTAAACTCTTACTCTTTTTACATGATTCCGAAGAAGCTTGCAACAATACCAACTACAAAGAGACCGATGATGATTGTGATTGGTGAAACTTTCTTCTTAAGCAACCACATACATGCAAAAGTAAGGAGAAGTCCCATCAAACCTGGAATCAATGAATCCAATTGTTTTTGAAGGGTATCAACTTGAATCTTATCGAAGCTAAGTTTGTCATTAACTTGGCCGAGGATAGTCTTAAGTTGGTCACCATTGACATTGCCTTTAGGCCATTCGATATAGGCACCTTTAGACAAAACTTTACCTGGAAGATTTATAGTGAAGACGATAGAAACCCAACGTTCAACAAGGACAGCCAAGATGAACATACCAAGGATTGATGCTCCTTTAGTAATATCTTTCAAGATACCACCAGACATGTCTTTAGTGATTTCTGAACCTGCTTTGTAACCAAGTTCTTGAGTGTACCACAAGAAGGCCATACGGATAAGGTTCCAACCGATGAAGAAGATAAGTGGACCAGCGATGTTACCGGCTTGTGCCAATGATGCACCGAGGGCACCAAGGATAGGACGAACTGTGAACCAGAAAACAGGGTCACCGATACCGGCAAGAGGTCCCATCATACCGATTTTAACCCCTTGGATAGCAGCATCTTCGATGTCGGTACCGTTAGCTTTTTCTTCTTCAAGAGCCAAGGTAACACCCATGATAGGAGCAGCTACGTAAGGGTGGGTATTGAAGAATTCCAAGTGGCGTTTAAGAGCTGCGGCTTGGTCTTCTTTGTTAGTGTAGAGTTTTTTGATAGCAGGAATGAGTGAGTAAGCCCAACCCAAGTTTTGCATACGTTCATAGTTCCATGAACCTTGCAAGAATTGTGAGCGCCACCAAACCTTTTTACGATCTGCTTGAGATAATTGAATTTTTTCAGCCATGAGAGCACCCCTTCCTAGTAGTCTTCCAAGATATCGCCGATTGGGTCGCCTGAACCAGATGAAGTTCCGCCACCATTTCCGCCACCTTGTTTAGAAAGATTGAGGTAGATGAAGGCGATAGCGACACCGATAGCACCAAGAGCGATAAGTGTCAATTGGCTAATTGCTGCGAAAGCAAAACCGATGGCGAAGAATGGCCAAACTTCACGAGTTGCCATCATGTTGATAACCATGGCGTAACCAACGGCTACGACCATACCACCACCGACAACCATACCGTGGTTGAGCCAGTCAGGCATCAAACCAAGGGCGTGTTGAACAGATTGTGCTGGGATAGCAAGAAGAAGAGCTGCAGGCACAGCAATACGCAACCCTTGAAGAAGAAGGGCAAGGTAGTGTGCGCGTTCAACACCAGCGATGTTTCCGCTTTCTGCTGCTTTATCTGCAGCATGAACAAGGGCAACTGATGCTGTACGAACAAGCATAGTTAGGAAGAGACCGGCAACCGCAAGTGGGATAGCTGTTGCAGTCGCAACACCGATACCTTCAGTTGTGAAGTTACCACCTTTAACCAAAATGATGGCAGCAGCAACAGAGGCGAGGGCAGCGTCAGGAGCGACAGCGGCACCGATATTAGCCCAAGCAAGGGCAATCATTTGAAGAGAACCACCAAGCATGATACCTGCAGTGAGGTTACCTGTAGCAGCACCGATAAGGGTACATGCAACAAGTGGTTGGTGGAATTGGAATTGGTCAAGGATACCTTCAAGACCAGCAAGGAAGGCAACAACTACGACCAAAATTGCAGAAATAATTGACATATCTGACATGGTAATAATTCCTTTTCTATTGAGTTGTGATTAGTTGAGTTTATCAACTAATTTATCCGGATGAAGATTATTGAACGTTAGCTTTTTTGATAAGGTCAAACAAGTCTTTCTTAGAATCGTTTGGAACCTTACGGACGTCAAATTCAACACCAAGGTCACGTAATTTTTCGAAGCAAGCAACATCGTCTTTGTCCATAGACAAAACGTTGTTAACCATTGTTTTACCAGTTGAGTGAGCCATAGAACCAACGTTAAGTTCTTTGATTGGCACGCCACCTTCGATAGCACGAAGTGCGTCTTGAACAGTTTCGAACAAGATAAGCGCGTGTGTGTTACCAAAACGTGGGTCCTTAGAAGCATCAATCAATTTTTGAATTGGAACAACGTTTGCTTTAACACCGTTTGGTGCTGCTTGTTTGATCAATTCTTTACGAAGCTCATCTTTAGCAACGTCGTCTGAAGCAACAATGATACGGTCTGCTTTAGAAGCAGGTGTCCAGTTAGTTGCTACCTGACCATGCAAGAGACGTGTGTCCAAACGTGCCAAGTTAATCTTGAGTTTACCATCTCCGATAACTGTCCCTTCTGGGATAGCTCCTTGAGGTGCTGCAGCTTCCACAGGAGCTGCAGTTGTTTCCTCAACTGGATTTAGCTCCTCTGGAAGTGCCTTGATACCACCCTTAGCTTCCTTGATGATATTAGCAGCAACTTGCTCTGCAGTAGCGCTAGCATCCATCATACGTTCAGTGTATGCTTGGATTAGCATTGGCAAGTTAAGTCCTGTGATGATAGCAATCTTGCGATCTGGATTTTCTCCAGCAATTCGGCTAGCTTGGTTAAATGGTGAACCAGACCAAAGGTCAGCCAAAACAAGAATTTCATCATCAGCATCGAATTGTGCAATGGCGTCGTTGAAGTGAGCGTACAAATCATCAGGACCTTCACTTGGCATGAAAGTTACGACTTGAACTTTCTCTTGGTCTCCAAAAATCATAGAGCCTGATTGGTGGATCCCTTCAGCGAACTTACCATGGCTGGCAATAATAATACCGATACCCATTCGTGTTCTCCTCCTTATAAATTATTTTTTCCTAGGCTTAAAAAGACTATCTCCGATTTTTTTCAAGACGCTAAAAAAAGCGTCTCTCAATCTTTTTAAACATAAGAAATCAAGAACAATTATATTGTAAAACGCTTTCAAGCAAATGTCAATAGCTAGTGAGATAAAATTTCAAAAGAAGTCAATTTCTTTCAAAAATGAGCAAAGTATTATAAAAAGATTGTCCAACCATTAGATTGGACAATCTTTTTATAATATTCGGAGATTATTTCTTCTTGACAATGAGTCGGAAAAGATTTTTAAAGCCTTGTTTGAGGACAGCGATAAAGCTAGGTGCTTTTCGTAAACTTTCTCGAGGAATTCTTTTTTGAATTTCTTTCAAAGTTATTCGGCTTTTTCGACTGGCAAAACGGAAACGTCCATTTTGCTTAGTACGGATTTCAAAGCGAGGAATGAATTTACCACCGAAGTAGACATCGGCAATCACATAAGTGACTTCATCCCAAGGAATTTGAATGTAGTCTTGCAACTTCGTATCATTGTAAAATTCGAAGGCCTTATCTCCGACCATGATATTTCCGTAAATAGGCCCTTCACGAAACCAAGTTCCCTTAGATGTGTGAGCCATTTCGGTATTGAGCGATTTAACCATACCTTGCTCCGATTAGAGTAGACCAATAATGTGGAGTACAATAGCTAGAACAAAGATACCCAAAATGATAACGATTGGAGAAACTTTTCTCTTAAGAAGGTACATGCAGAGGAAAGTCAAACCAAGGGCAGCAAGACCAGGAATCAATTGGTTCAAGTTGTCTTGCAAGGTTGTTACCTTGTTAGCGTCAAGAGAGCGACCAGCAGCTTGTTGATGGAAGGCTTCTTTAACACCGGCAATACCTTTTGGAAGTTTATCCCAATCGATATAAGCACCTTCTTGTTGTTTAACAGTTGAGACAACTGGTGTGAAGGTGATACTTACCCAACGTTGGATAAGAGAACCGATAACGAACATCCCCATCATTGATGCGCCACGAGTTACTTGTTGAAGAAGGTTACCAGATACGTCGTCTGTAATCGCAGCACCAGCTCTATAACCGAACTCTTGAGTGTACCATTTAACAGCAGCGACCATAGCATTCCAAAGTACGAAGAAGACGATAGGTCCCAAGATGTTACCTGAAACAGCCAAACCTGCTCCTAATGAAAGGAAGATTGGGCGAAGGGTAAACCAGAAGAGAGGGTCACCGGCACCTGCAAGAGGTCCCATCATACCAACCTTAACCCCTGAGATAGCGGCATCATCGATGTCAGCACCGTTGGCACGTTCTTCTTCCAAGGCAAGTGTAACCCCAAAGATTGGGTTAGCCATGAAAGGTTGTGTATTGAAGAATTCCAAGTGACGTTTAAGAGCAGCTACACGTTCTTCTTTTGTTTGATAAAGTTTTTTGATTGCAGGAATAAGGGTGTAAGCCACACCACCATTTTGCATACGTTCATAGTTGAATGAAGCTAAAAGGAAGTATGAGCGCAAGAAAGCTTTGAAACGATCTGCTTTTGTTAATTTAATTTTTGAATCAGCCATTTTCTTTCCTCCTAATTAAAAGTCTTCCAGAATTTCACCGAGGGGATCACCTGATCCTCCATCATTTGAAGAACCATTTGAACCACTAGCTTCAAGTGCAAGGTACATAACGGCAAGACAGAGGCCGATGATACCCAAGCTAATCAAGGTCAATTCTTTGAGGGCAGCCAAAGCAAAACCAAGGAAGAAGAATGGCCAAACTTCGCGACTAGACATCATGTTGATAACCATGGCATAACCAACGGCTACAACCATACCACCACCGATTGTCATACCTGATGTTAACCATTCAGGCATAGATTCAAGACCAGATTGTACAAGGTGTGCAGGAATCAAGAGCAAGAGGAGGGCAGGGATAGCAACACGGAGACCTTGGAGGGACATACCGATAAAGTGCCATCTTTCAATACCAGCGATATCAGCATCTTCAGCACGACTATCCATAATGTGAGCGATGAAGACAGTTGCAGTACGGACAAACATTGTCAAGGCAAGACCGGCAACAGCCAAAGGAACCGCAAGGGCGATGGCTGGACCAATTCCTTTAGCTCCTTGACCACCCAAGATAAGGATGATTGTAGAAGCTACAGCGGCAAGTGAGGCATCTGGTGCCATGGCAGCACCAACGTTAGCCCATCCCATAGTGATCAACTGTAAGCTACCACCCAACATTACGCCGAGTTCGAGATGACCAGTAACAAGACCGATAAGGGAACAAGCCACAACTGGTTGGTATGTTTCGATTTGGTCGTTAACTGAGCTACAACCGATGATGAAAGCAACAATTACGACTAAAATAATTTGTACTAAACTCATTTATGCATCCTCCAAAATTATTTCTTCTCTGCTAATTTAGTTTCAGCTGACTTAATCAAGGTATCAACGTTTGCTGGGCTATCACTTGGTACCCCACGAACGTCAAATTTGACACCCAATGATTGCAACTCTTTGATAGCATCCACATCTGTTTGGTCAAATGAAAGAGCTTTAGTAACGTTGACTTTTCCTTCTTTATAAGCTGAAGAACCAAGGTTGATTTCTTTAACATCAACACCTGCTTTAACAGCAGCAAGAGCATCTTCAACAGATTCAAAGAGAAGCATAGCACGTGTATCTCCAAAACGTGGGTCATTGTTTGCTTTAACCATGTTTTTAATTGGGATAACGTGAACTTGAACACCAGATGGAGCGGCTTGTTTAATCATGCTTGTACGAAGTTTATCATGACAAACAGTGTCTGAAACAACGATGATACGGTCTGGGTGAGTTGAGTGAGTCCAACCAGTCGCAACCTGACCGTGGAGGAGACGTGTGTCAACACGAGCCAAAACGTATTTGATTTTTCCATCACCAAGAACGGTTCCTTCAGGAATGGTACCTTTAGGAATAGAAGGTTTTGCGTCGGCTGGTTTAGTGTCTTCTTCAGGAATAAGGCCTTCTGGAAGGACTTTAACGCCTTCTTTTGTTTCCTTATAAATGTTAGCGACAATCTCTTCAACCCCAGCATCAGGAGCTACCATACGTTCCGTATATGCTTGGATAAGCATTGGCAAGTTGAGTCCTGTCACGATAACCATCTTGCGATCAGGATTTTCTTCCTTGATACGGCTTGCCTGGTTAAATGGTGACCCAGACCAAAGGTCTGCAAGGACAAGAATTTCGTCGTCAGCGTCAAATTGAGCGATGGCATCTTTGAAGTGAGCGTACAAGTCGTCAGGACCTTCATTTGGCATGAAAGTAACCACTTGAACTTTCTCTTGTTCACCAAAAATCATAGAACCTGATTGGTGAATACCTTCAGCGAATTTACCATGGCTAGCAATAATAATACCGATACCCATTAGTGTTCTTCCTCCTTTTATATATTGCTTCTTAGGAATAGAAAAATGATTATTGGTATTATCATTCATGACATGAAAATGACAACAATATTTTTTTAGTCCCTCGAAAATTAGAACAATCTAATTGTAAAACGTTATCATAGATTTGTCAATGCTTTTCGTAACAAAAGTGTCATAAAATTGAAAAAAATATCAAATTATCGCAAATATACTTTCTTTTCAGACAAAAAGAGTTAGATATAGTTTGAAGCTATATCTAACTAGAAGAAATGGGATTAAGAAAAAATGAGATAAATGCTTGTAATAGCTAGTAATGGCTGCTATAATTTCTTCAATTAACTATTTAAGGTTAAATCTATAAGAAAAGAGGACCTCCTTATGTCAGATTTACTAAGTATTTATAATGAATTGCAATCTAAGAAATGGGTTGACTTGACCCACAAAATTAATGCGGAAAGTCCACACTTTCCAGCTCTCCCAGCTTTGAAACAAGAAGACCTTTTCACATTAAAAGATGGTTTCCATGTTCAAAAATTTACAGTAGTTGGTCAATACGGAACGCATATTGATGCACCGATTCACTTTGTAGAAGGTGGTCGTTGGTTGGATGAGATTGCTCTCAAAGATCTTCTTTTACCACTCTATGTTATCGACAAGTCTAAAGAAGTTGCTACTAATCCAAACTTTATCTTGAGCAAACAAGATATCTTAGACTTTGAAGCAGAACATGGACAAATTACTGAAGGGGCCTTTATCGCTTTTCGTAGTGATTGGTCGAAGCGTTGGCCAAATCAAGATGCTATGCGCAACCTTGATGAAAATGGGGTTCAGCAAAGTCCAGGTTGGAGCCGTGAAGCTCTAGAATTCTTGATTCATGAACGCCATGTTAAGGCTGTCGGTCATGAGACTTTTGATACAGATGCGGGTATTCCAGCAGCAGAACATGGCTTGGTTAACGAATACTACCTCTTGGAACAAAACATTTATCAGGTGGAAGTCTTGAATCAATTGGATCAAGTTCCAGCTGTTGGTGCTTTGATTTCAATTGCATTTCCTCACTGGGACAAGGCGACAGGTTCCCCAGTGCGTGCAGTGGCTATTTTACCTTAATCATAAGAAAAAACACCGAAGAAATTTTCGGTGTCTTTTGTTATTTATAAAAAGAGTTCCTGAAGTTTGCGAGCAACGCCATCCTCTTCATTAGTCCACTCAATTTGTTCGTTAGCGTGGGGAAGAAGGATAGAGCTGGCATTCTTCATGGCATAGCCAGTTTTAGCAAGTTCCAACATCTCTGTGTCGTTGTGTTCGTCACCGAAAGCAATCAAATCATTTGTTGATTTACGCATGGCCTTAAGTAAGTAGTTTAGAGCGTAGGCTTTGTTGATGCCTTTAGGCGAAAATTCCAAAATATTAAGTGGGCCACCCCAAGAATCAACTTCAATTTCTTCCTTGAAGTCTTTCTTGATGTCATCGGCTAGTTGGTACTTATCCTCATGACGAGTTTGCATAAGAAGAGCATTTGGGTTGCGTGTAATTTTTGCTGGTTCCAAACGCATAGCCTCAATGATTTTATCAACACCAAAGAGTTGTGGTTGAATACGCTCTGGGTGATTCATAGTGATATAGAAATGTTTTCGGTATTCACTTGCCAGAAAATCCATTTCTAACTCATCGTGTCGTTGTAGGAGGTCAATCAGATATTTTTTGTCTAATTTAACCGAATGCTCATAGGCCCAGTCTTGGTCTGGAAGATTGGTCAAGGAGCCATTAAAGGTAATGAGTGGTGTTTCTAACCCAAGTGTTTTGTAATGGTCGATAGCCATACGATAAGGACGACCTGTAGCAATAACGACTTGGTGTCCTTTGTTTTGTACATCTTTAATTGTTTTTTGTGTAAATTCTGAAATAGTTCCATCTGGACGCAAGAGGGTTCCATCAAGATCTAGTGCAATCAATTTTTTTGTCATGTTCCCATTATAGCAAAAATCTGTCCTTTGTTGGTGATTAAGAAAGAGCTTTCTGAGAACGTTCGGTTTTTCATAAGAAAAGTCTCAGGAAATAAACCTTGCACCGTCAAATAATTTCATGTAGAATAGTAACGTTGCATTCTACGTGAGAATGTTCCGAAATTATTCGGATTTTGACAATAATTTTTTATTAAGGAGTCTAAACTTTCATGGAAAAGTTTTTCAAATTGAAAGAACATGGTACTGACGTCCGTACAGAAGTGACTGCCGGATTGACAACTTTCTTTGCCATGTCTTACATCCTCTTTGTTAACCCAGCGATGTTGGCTCAGACAGGAATGCCTGCACAAGGTGTTTTCTTAGCAACAATTATTGGTGCGGTTGCAGGGACATTGATGATGGCCTTTTATGCCAACCTACCATACGCTCAAGCGCCTGGTATGGGACTTAATGCCTTCTTCACCTATACAGTGGTCTTTTCTTTGGGGTACACTTGGCAAGAGGCCTTAGCGATGGTCTTTCTATGTGGTGTTATTTCATTGATTATCACAGTAACTAAAGTACGTAAGATGATTATTGAGTCTATTCCAACAGCCCTTAAATCTGCGATTTCAGCAGGTATAGGTGTTTTCCTTGCCTATGTGGGGATTAAAAATGCTGGTTTCTTGAAATTCTCAATTAATCCTCATACCTACACTGTAGCAGGTAAAGGTGCTGATATGGCCAAGGCTTCAATTACAGCTTCATCATCAGCTACACCAGGTTTGGTTGCCTTCAATAACCCAACTGTTATTGTCGGTTTGATTGGTCTTGCGATTGCGATTTTCTTTATCGTTAAAGGTATTCGTGGTGGTGTTCTGCTTTCAATCCTCGTAACGACTATCATTGCTATTTTTGCTGGTGTCGTTGATCTTGGAAGCATCGACTGGCACGCAGCTAGCTTGACATCATCTATCAAAGACCTTGGTCAGGTCTTTGGTGCAGCGCTTGGATCTAAGGGATTGGGTTCACTCTTTGCAGACGTTTCTCGTTTGCCTGGTGTCTTTATGGCTATTCTCGCCTTTTCGTTGACTGATATCTTCGATACTATCGGTACCTTAATCGGTACTGGTGAAAAGGTTGGTATCATTGCTTCAACAGGTGATAACAACGAATCAAAAGCTCTTGACCGTGCCCTTTACTCTGACCTTGTTGGTACAAGTATTGGTGCCATTGCAGGGACTTCAAACGTTACAACTTACGTTGAATCTGCAGCTGGTATTGGTGCTGGTGGACGTACTGGTTTGACAGCTCTTGTGGTTGCTGTGCTCTTTGCCATCTCTAGTTTCTTTAGTCCAGTGGTATCAATCGTTCCAAATGCAGCAACAGCGCCTATTCTTATTATTGTAGGTGTTATGATGCTCTCTAACCTTAAGAGTGTGGATTGGGAAGACTTGTCTGAAGCTATTCCTGCTTTCTTCACTTCTATTTTTATGGGATTCTCATATAGTATTACCTATGGTATCGCAGCTGGGTTCCTTACTTATACTTTGGTCAAAATTGTCAAAGGTCAAGCTAAGGATGTCCACTTTATTATGTGGATTTTGGATATCTTGTTTATCCTTAACTTCATCAGTATGGCTGTGTTCTAAAGCTTGAAAGAGAAAGTCTGTACATTTGTCAGGCTTTTTCTTTTGCAATTTTTATGTGGAAGAAAGGTGAGAGGATTTTTTGATGAATTTTCAATGCCATAGAAATTTCACAAAAAATCTAATCTATGAGCATTTGATGTGTCTAAGATAAATGCAAAATTAAAACATAGATCTTAATTTCTTACTTAAATGATTCAATATTTATAAGTTTCTACTGTATTTTTACAGTGAATTCTAGTCCATATTTCTATTTTTTGATATAATGAAAACATGATTTACAGTCAAAATGAAGAAGAATTGATTAGTATCGGTCAAAAGCTAGGGCGACTGCTCAATTCTGGAGATATAATTGTTCTCTCAGGTGATCTGGGAGCTGGCAAAACGACCTTAACTAAAGGAATTGCCAAAGGTTTGGATATTTCTCAAATGATAAAGAGTCCAACCTATACTATTGTAAGGGAGTATGAGGGGCGACAGCCACTCTATCATTTAGATGTCTACCGCATTGGTGATGATCCTGATTCTATTGATTTGGATGATTTTCTGTATGGTGAAGGCGTGACAATCATCGAGTGGGGTGAGCTCCTAGACGAGAGTCTGTTAGGGGACTATCTCCTAATTTCGATATCACATCATGGAGACGGGCGTCAGTTGCTTTTTGAATCTTTCGGTCCTAGAAGTAAGGAGATTCAGGAGGAAATGGTAAATGGCTGAGCAAGAATTAGTCATTGAGGAAGCTCAAAGAGAGGATGCTGCCTCTCTAGCTCGCTTACTAGAGACTGTAGCCTTGGAATCGGATTTTCTAGCACAAGATGCTAGAAGTTCTATACTGAGTGCCGAACAGTTAGCATCTTATATTGAAGGCCATCAGCATATGCTTAATGAGATTTGTTTGGTGGCAAAATTGGGTCGTGAGGTCATTGGTGTTTGTAATGTAACCTCTGATCAAGATACTAAGACTAGTCATATTGGTGACGTATTTATTGCGGTTGCTAAACCCTACTGGGGAAATGGTGTTGGTCAGTTTCTGATGGAAACAATGATTGACTGGGCAGATCATACACCGATTATCCGCCGCTTAGAGTTGACGGTTCAAGCACGTAATAAACGGGCGGTTCACCTCTATCAAAAATTTGGATTTGACATTGAAGGCACTAAGAAACGTGGTGCAAGAACTAAAAATGGAGAATTTCTAGATGTTTACCTTATGGCTAAACTCATAGATTAGGAAAAAACATGAAACTTGGACGAAAAATTTTATTGATGTTGTTGGCGATTTTTGCAACGACAGTAGTAGCTGCTGGTATTTACCTAACGACAACTTATAATTACGCCACAGGCGAATTGTCAAAAACGTTTAGGGCTTCTAAAGCAATTTCTGGGAATAGTAAGGCCATTCAACAGACTAAGCCTATAACTATTCTGTTGATGGGGGTAGATACAGGATCCAAAGAACGTAAGGAAACCTGGGAAGGGAACTCTGATACCATGATCTTGGTAACAGTGAACCCTAAGACTAAGAAAACAACCATGACCAGTTTGGAACGTGACCTTTTGACAGATATTGAGGGGTCGGGGGAAGCAAAACTAAATTCAGCCTATGCTGAGGGTGGTGCTGACTTGGCTATTTCAACCATTCAAAAGGTTTTAGATATTGATATTGACTATTATGCACTGATTAATATGCAGGGTATGATTGATCTGGTAGATGCTGTTGGTGGTATTGAGGTAACGAATCATTTTGATTTCCCTATTTCAATTGCAGAAAATGAACCAGAATTTCAGGCAAAAGTTGAGCCTGGAACCCATAAAATCAACGGTGAGCAAGCCTTAGTGTATTCACGTATGCGTTACGATGACCCTGATGGTGACTATGGTCGTCAAAAACGTCAACGTGAGGTTATTCAAAAAGTTGTAGCTAAGCTCTTGAAGATGGACTCGATTGGTTCTTACAAGAAAATCTTGTCAGCTGTAAGTTCAAATGTTCAAACTAGCATTGATCTTGGTGATACCAATACTCTGCGTAGCTTGATGGGCTATAGTGATGCACTTAAAAATATTAAGTCATACCAATTGGCTGGTTCGGATGCCATGATCAACGGAGGAAGCTATCAAGTGGCCTCTACTGAGGATATTCTTAAGGTGCAAAACCGTATTAAGAAGGAAGTTGGTAAGAAAAAAGTCTCTGAATCTAACCTTAAGACTAGTTTGGTTCTCTATGGATCTGGTAGCTCTAACTATGGCTCAGATGATTTTGTTAATTCTAAAGGGAACACGGCTTCAAGTGAAGTATCTTCAAATTATGAGGCTTGGCCATCTGAGGCAGCAGGTGGTGGATCGGTAAGTACCTACAATGGAGGCACTACCTATAGCAATAACTATAGTGAAAACACAGGTAATTATGTTCAGGAACAAGGTACGACAACCCCTACATACAATAATAATGGATCGGGTGTGACTACCTATAGCACTGTTCCAGCGGCACAATAAATGAGGTTGGGTGATTCCCAACCTTTTTGCTTTGAAATGACAGCGATATGGTTATTCCTTGCAATGGCTTTTGAGCTATGCTATAATATAGGAAAATAACGAAAGAGAGGCGGAGTAGAAACTTCGTCTCTTGTGTGTGTAAGGAGGTCATAATGTCGCAAAAAATTATTGATCTCGTGACGGCAGTCGTAGCTCCAGCTATTCCTGAGCCATACGAACTGGTCGATATCGAGTACGAAAAGCTTGGCGGTGACTATGTCTTGTCAGTTTTGATTGATAAGCCAGGTGGTATTACTGTAGAAGATACTGCAGACTTGACTGAAATTATCAGTCCCCTCTTGGATACTATTCAGCCTGATCCTTTCCCGGATCAATACATGCTGGAAGTTTCTAGTCCAGGGTTAGAGCGTCCCTTAAAAACCAAAGAAGCTTTGACAAATGCTGTTGGTCAGTATATCAATGTTAGTCTTTACAAGGCTATTGATAAGATCAAGATTTTCCAAGGTGACTTGGTGGCCTTTGATGGGGAAACCCTAACAATCGATTACCTTGATAAGACTCGCCATAAAACTGTTGAGATTCCCTATCAAACAGTTGCTAAAGCTCGTTTGGCAGTCAAACTCTAAAACTCTTAGTGTAAATAAAGAAAGGATGCCAGTTTTGGCCAATAGAGGCTAAAACAACAAAGAATATGAGCAAAGAAATGCTAGAAGCCTTCCGTGTCTTGGAAGAAGAAAAACACATTAACAAGGAAGACATCATCGATGCTGTGGTTGAATCACTTAAGTCAGCCTACAAGCGTCGTTATGGTCAGTCAGAATCAGCTGTAGTTGAATTCAATGAAAAAACAGGTGATTTTCAAGTTTATACCGTTCGTGAAGTTGTAGATGAAGTCTTTGATAGTCGTTTGGAAATTAGCTTGAAAGATGCACTTGCTATCAGCTCTGCTTACGAGCTTGGTGACAAGATTCGTTTTGAAGAGTCAGTCGATGAATTTGGTCGTGTTGCAGCGCAATCTGCCAAACAAACCATTATGGAAAAAATGCGCAAGCAGATGCGTGAAATCACTTATAATGACTATAAGCAACATGAAGGTGAAATCATGCAAGGAACAGTTGAACGCTTCGACCAACGTTTCATTTATGTCAATCTTGGAACGCTCGAAGCTCAATTGTCACGCCAAGATCAAATTCCTGGTGAAAGCTTTAAGTCACATGATGTCATTGATGTTTATGTTTATAAAGTTGAAAACAACCCTAAAGGTGTTAACGTCTTTGTCAGCCGTAGCCATCCAGAATTCATCAAACGTATCATGGAACAAGAAATTCCAGAAGTATTTGATGGAACTGTAGAAATCATGAGCGTGTCTCGTGAAGCAGGTGATCGTACTAAGGTTGCTGTTCGCAGTCATAATCCTAACGTTGATGCTATTGGTACTATCGTTGGTCGTGGTGGAAGCAATATTAAGAAAGTTGTCAGCCGTTTCCACCCAACACGTTTGGATGCTAAGACAGGAATTGAAGTTCCTGTTGAGGAAAATATTGATGTTATTCAATGGGTTGAAGATCCAGCTGAATTCATCTACAATGCTATTGCACCGGCTGAAGTGGACTATGTTCTCTTCGACGAAAATGATAGCAAACGTGCAACAGTAGTTGTGCCAGATAACAAATTATCTCTTGCAATTGGTCGTCGTGGGCAAAACGTTCGTTTGGCAGCTCATTTGACTGGTTACCGTATTGACATCAAGTCAGCTTCTGAATACGAAGCACTCGAAGCTGAAAAAGCTGAGGCTGCTACTGAGGAAGTTGTAGATGAGATTGTTGCAGAAGAAGCTACACCTGTTGAAGTCACAACAGAAGAAGTAACTGAAACAACAGAAGCAGAATAAGAAGAACATAGAGGTGTTTGATGGCTAAAACACGAAAAATACCTTTACGCAAATCAGTTGTCTCAGGAGAAATCATTGATAAACGTGATTTGCTCCGCATTGTAAAAACTAAAGATGGTGAGATTTTCATTGATCCAACAGGAAAGAAAAATGGCCGAGGTGCTTACATTAAATTAGATAATGAAGAAGCTCTCCAAGCCAAAAAGAAACGTGCTTTTAACCATAGTTTCTCCATGGATGTTCCTGAAAGTTTTTATGATGAACTCATTGCTTATGTGGATCACAAGGTCAAAAGAAGAGAGTTAGGTCTTGAATAACACAGAAAAATTGTCAAATATGTTGGGACTAGCACAAAGAGCTGGAAAGCTTATTTCTGGCGAGGAACTTGTCATTAAGGCAGTTCAATTAGGGCAGGCGAGACTAGTTTTTCTTGCCAATGATGCTGGTAGTAACGTAACTAAAAAGACGACTGATAAATGTAACTACTATAATATAGAAGTCTCCACAGTGTTTAACGCACTGGAATTAAGCATGGCTATTGGTAAACCAAGAAAAACGGTTGCTGTAGTTGATGCTGGATTTTCAAAGAAAATGAGGACTCTTATGGACTAAAGAATAGGAGGACATCACGTGTCAAAGAAACGATTATATGAAATCGCAAAAGAGGTTGGTGTAGAGAGCAAAGTTGTTGTTGCAAAAGCTCAAGAACTTGGTCTTTCTGTGAAGAGCCACTCCTCATCAGTTGAAGAAGCTGATGCTAATCGTATCACTTCAAGTTTAAAAGGGGGAGCTGTTAAGGCTGAAAGTAAGCCAGCTTCCAAAGTGGTACCTGCTCCTAAAGAGGAAAAGGTAGCGCCTAAGGTTGTTGAGGCTCCTGCTTCGAAACCAACTCCTGCTAAGGAGTCTCCAAAGGCTGAGGCAAAGGAAACACCTGCGACTCCAAAGAAACCACAAAGCCGTAACTTTAAGGCAGAACGTGAAGCGCGTGCCAAGGCAGAAGCAGAACGTCGTCAAAATGGCGGAGGCCGTGACAACCGTAATCGTAACCGAAAACAACAAGGAAACGATCAAGGTAAACGTCAGAATAATGATCGTCGCAACCAAAATGGAAATGGTCAAGGAAACCGTAACAATGGAAACCGCGATAACAATAGTAATCGTGACCGTAATTTCCAAGGTAAACAGCGCAATGATCAAGGTCGCAATAAACGTAACGATGCTGCCCGTAACAATCAGGCAGGACCACGTATTGACTTTAAAGCGCGTGCAGCAGCCTTGAAAGCAGAGCAAAATGCAGAATATTCACGTCAAAGTGAAACACGCTTCCGTGAAGAAAAAGCTGCAGAGCAACGCCGTGCGAAAGAGCAAGAAAAGGCAAGAAAAGAAAAACAACAGGCTGAAGTCGCTGCTCAAAAAGCAGTTGCTGAAGCTAAGCCAGCTCCAAAACCAGCACCGGCTGCTCAACCAGCTCCAGCTGCACAAGCACAAGATACACGTCGTAAAAAGGCACGTCCAGATAAATCACGTGATAATCGTCGCGAGAATGAAGATGGACCTAAGCAAACAAGAAATAATAAGTGGAATAATCAAAACCAAGTGAGAAATCAACGAAATAGTAACTGGAATAAAAACAAAAATAAAAAAGGTAAAAATAACCGTGGTAATTCAGCTCCAAAACCAGTAACAGAGCGTAAATTCCATGAATTACCAAAAGAATTTGAATACACTGAAGGCATGACGGTTGCAGAAATCGCAAAACGTATTAAACGTGAGCCAGCTGAAATCGTTAAGAAACTCTTCATGATGGGTGTTATGGCAACTCAAAACCAATCTCTTGATGGGGATACTATTGAGTTGTTGATGGTTGACTACGGTATTGAAGCAACCAAGAAAGAAGAAGTCGATAATGCTGATATCGAACGTTTCTTTGTTGACGAAGACTACCTCAATAAAGATGCTATGGTAGAACGTGCACCAGTTGTTACTATCATGGGACACGTTGACCATGGTAAAACAACCCTTCTTGATACCCTTCGTAACTCACGTGTTGCGACTGGAGAAGCTGGTGGTATCACACAGCATATTGGTGCCTACCAAATTGAAGAGGGTGGTAAGAAAATCACCTTCCTTGATACTCCAGGACACGCGGCCTTTACATCTATGCGTGCCCGTGGTGCTTCTGTTACAGATATTACTATCTTGATTGTAGCTGCGGATGACGGTGTTATGCCACAAACTATTGAAGCCATCAACCACTCTAAGGCTGCTGGTGTTCCAATCATTGTTGCGATTAACAAGATTGATAAACCAGGTGCTAACCCAGAGCGTGTAATCGGTGAATTGGCAGAGCATGGCGTTATCTCAACTGCATGGGGTGGTGATAGCGAATTCGTTGAAATTTCAGCGAAGTTTGGTCAAAATATTGAAGAGTTACTTGAAACAGTTCTTCTTGTGGCTGAAGTGGAAGAACTTAAAGCTGACCCAACAGTTCGTGCCATCGGTACCGTTATTGAAGCGCGTTTGGATAAAGGTAAAGGTGCGGTTGCAACCCTCCTTGTTCAACAAGGTACCTTGCATGTTCAAGACCCAATCGTTGTTGGTAATACCTTCGGTCGTGTCCGTGCTATGACCAATGACCTTGGTCGTCGTATTAAGACTGCAGCACCATCAACACCAGTTTCAATTACTGGTTTGAACGAAGCGCCTATGGCGGGTGACCATTTTGCCGTTTATGAAGACGAAAAAGCAGCTCGTGCAGCCGGTGAAGAACGTGCCAAACGTGCTCTTATGAAACAACGTCAACAAACACATCGTGTTAGCCTTGATAACCTCTTTGATACCCTTAAAGCTGGTGAATTGAAGACTGTTAATGTTATCATCAAGGCCGACGTACAAGGTTCTGTTGAAGCCTTGGCAGCATCACTTCTCAAGATTGATGTTGAGGGTGTTCGTGTTAATGTTGTTCACTCAGCAGTGGGTGCTATCAACGAATCTGATATTACTCTTGCGGAAGCTTCAGATGCTGTTGTTATCGGATTTAACGTTCGTCCTACACCACAAGCACGTCAACAAGCAGAAACTGATGAAGTTGAAATTCGTCTTCACAGCATCATCTACAAGGTTATCGAAGAAATCGAAGATGCCATGAAAGGAATGCTTGATCCTGAATTTGAAGAAAAAGTCATTGGTGAAGCTATTATCCGTGAAACCTTCAAGGTTTCTAAAGTCGGAACAATCGGTGGGTTCATGGTTACTAGTGGTAAAATCACTCGTGACTCAAGTGCCCGTGTGATTCGTGATGGTGTCGTTATTTTTGATGGTAAATTGGCAAGCTTGAAACACTTTAAAGATGACGTTAAAGAAGTCGGAAACGCTCAAGAGGGTGGTTTGATGATTGAAAACTACAACGATATTAAAGTTGATGACGTTATCGAAGCTTACATTATGGAAGAAATTAAACGTTAATTTTGTTAGCTTTAAAAAGCTTACTTAGGAGATAAAGCTAGGTCATCTGGCCTGGCTTTTGTTCCATCATAATAAGAGAGAAAGGATAAGACTATGGGAAATTCATTTCGTGTAGACCGTGTTGGTATGGAAATCAAACGTGAGGTCAATGAAATTCTTCAAAAGAAAGTTCGTGATCCACGCGTACAAGATGTCACTATCACAGATGTGCAAATGCTTGGCGATTTGTCAGCTGCTAAGATTTTTTACACTATTCATTCAACCTTGGCCTCAGATAACCAAAAAGCACAAACTGGTCTTGAAAAGGCTACTGGGACAATCAAGCGTGAACTTGGTAAAAAATTGACCATGTATAAGATTCCAGATTTAACCTTCATTAAGGATGAATCTATCGAATACGGTAATAGAATTGATGAAATGCTTCGTAATTTGGAGCGTAAAGACTAAGAAAAAATTCCTGTCAGTTATGGCAGGAATTTTGCGTTATAATAGAATAAAAAGGAGGACTTCAATGAAAGTAACAGTCTATTTGGGAGCTAATATGGGTGACAATCCTAGCTTTAAGAAAGCAACGATTGCCTTGGGCCAGTGGATTGCTAAAAATGGGCATACTCTAGTCTATGGTGGTAGTAAGATGGGGCTGATGGGAGTTCTTGGTGACACTATTTTGGAAAATGGGGGAGAGGCTCATGGAATTATGCCGCAATTCCTCAAAGATAGGGAGATAGCTTATGAGGGATTGACTTCAATGACCATAGTAGAAACCATGGCAGAACGAAAGACTGCTATGCTAGAGCAAGGAGACCTCTTTATCGCCCTTCCAGGAGGTCTAGGAACACTGGAAGAAATTTCTGAAGCTATTGCAGCTGCTCGCGTCGGTAAGCTGGACAAACCCTGTGTTTTCTTCAATCTCAATGGCTATTATGATGCTATGAAAACAATGTTGGATACCATGGTTACTCATGACTTTTTAGAGGCTGAAACAGCAGCAAAATTCCTCTTTACAGATGATTTTTCAGAAATTGAAGCTTTCGTCCAGTCCTACACGCCTCCTCAATTGAGACGTTATCGGTAGTATTGCTTTAACTAAATGCTTACAAATATTTCTTAGCGACTTCTATATCGCCAGCATAGTTATCACGTTTCCCATTTACGATTTGGAAAGCATCAGCACCTTTACCGGCAATAACCACAGCATCTTTGGAGTCTGTAGTCTCAGATATTGCTGTTTTGATTGCTTCTTCTCGATCAACAATGATACGTACCTCACGGTTGATGTGACTGGCAATTTCTTGACAGATAGCAAAAGGATCCTCCTTGTTAGGATCGTCGGCTGTTAGGAAGACATCAACATCAGGGTAGGTATTGAGGACATGTCCGAAGTCTTTACGACGACTTTCACCTTTATTTCCAGGAGCCCCTAGAATTAGGCTAATATGGCCATCTTGATGGCTGGTTACGACTTGTAAGAGCTTATCTAGGCTATCTCCATTGTGAGCATAGTCCACAAAAACCTTGGCTCCTTTAGTTTGTGTAAGAACTTCCATACGCCCTGGAACAGAGGTCTGAGCAATCCCTTCTTTGATGTCTTGAAGGCTAGCTCCAAGACGTAGGCAGGCTAGACCTGCAGCCATAGCATTGTCCTGGTTAAAGTCACCGATAAGTTGGATATCATAGTCGCCGGCTAATTTCCCACTTGCCTTAAAGCTAAAACCTGAGCCATGTTTAACAGCATTGTCGGAGTTTTTACCATAGAAGTCATGCTCTTTATCTGCAACTTCTTCAGCAATAAAATCAAAGTGATCCATACCGCTATTTACGATAACAACTCGACTGTTTTCCAAGAGGAGACGCTTATGGTAGAAGTAGTCTTCAAAGGTTGGGTGTTCAATAGGCCCAATATGGTCTGGGCTGATGTTAAGAAAGACACCTACATCAAAAGTCAATCCATAGACACGCTTAGTCAGATAGGCTTGACTTGAGACTTCCATAATCAGATGGGTCATGCCATTATCAACAGCTTCAGCCATCATACGGAAAAGGTCCAAACTCTCAGGTGTTGTTAAGGTAGACTTGAAGAAGTTTTTTCCGTCTAATGTCGTGTTCATGGTTGAAAGCATAGCAGGTTTATGACTTTGCTTGAGAATATTGAAGGCAAAGTAGGCTGCTGTTGTTTTCCCTTTTGTCCCAGTAAAAGCCAGCAATTTTAGTTTGTCTTGGGGGTATTGGTAGAAGGCCTGAGCAACGAGGCTCATAGCCTGCTTGATATCTGTTACGATAATGACAGGAATTCCCACTTGATAATCTTTTTCAGCCACGTAGAAACTCAAGCCAGCTTTGACAGCATTCTCTAAAAATTCAGGCTTAAAGGCAGCCCCTTTGGCAAAAAAGAGGGAAGATGGTGTGACATCACGACTGTCGTAAGAAAGATGATCAAAAGTCACTCCAGTCCATGAATAGTAGTAGTTATCTTGGTCAATAATATCTCGAAAATTACGGTCCTTTTTGAGAACCTCTAGAACTTGTTCAATAGTAATCATAGTTCCTATTTTAGCCTTAATGTTCTTGTTTTACAAGTCACAGCCAAAAGTTTATAATAAACTAGATTATATTTTATTCTCTAGAAAGAAAGTTATGACTGAAACTAAAACTGACACACAGCAGCAGCAGATGCTAAGAGGGACGGCGTGGATGACAGCATCCAATATTATCAGTCGTCTATTAGGGGCACTTTACATTATTCCTTGGTATGCTTGGATGGGTAAACAAGGCGACCAAGCCAATGCCCTCTTTGGTCAAGGGTATAACATTTATGCCCTTTTCCTTTTGATTTCTACAGCAGGGATTCCAGTCGCAATTGCCAAACAGGTGTCTAAATACAATACTCTTGGAAAGATGGAGACGAGTTTCTTCTTACTCAAGCGTATCTTGTATTACATGATTGGTCTCGGACTGATCTTTGGCGTTTTCATGTACTTTGCTTCGCCGTGGATGTCTTACCTTTCTGGGGGAGACGAGGATCTGGTTCGCGTAATGCGTAGTCTCTCTTGGGCAGTTGTTATTTTCCCATCTATGTCTGTTTTACGAGGCTTTTTCCAAGGCTTTAACAACATGAAGCCTTATGCTTTAAGTCAGATTGCGGAGCAGATTATCCGTGTTATTTGGATGCTGTTGGCGACCTTCTTCATCATGAAAATTGGGACAGGCGATTATGTGACAGCAGTTGTCCAATCGACTTTTGCCGCTTTTATCGGTATGTTGGCTAGTTATGGGGTGCTTTTCTTCTACCTTTGGAAGGAGGGCAAGCTCAAGAGTCTTTTTGGCAAGCAGGCTGTTCATCCAGATATCAATCCGACTGCAATTGTTATTGAAACCTTTAAGGAAGCTGTCCCTTTTATTATCACTGGATCTGCTATTCAGCTTTTCCAACTGATTGACCAATGGACCTTTATCCGTACTATGGAGAAGTTTACAAGCTATAGTAACAGTCAACTTCAGGTTCTCTATGCTTACTTGTCTTCAAACCCAAGTAAGATTACCATGATTTTGATTGCCGTTGCTCTTTCTATTGCTGGGGTTGGGATTCCACTCTTGACTGAAAATATGGTTAAGAAGGATTTGAAGGGAGCGGCTAAGTTGATTATCAATAACCTACAGTTGCTTTTGCTCTTTATTGTTCCTGCCATTGTAGGATCAGTGATTTTAGCAAAACCACTCTACACAGTTTTTTACGGGGCACCAGATAGCCAGGCCCACTTGCTCTTTGTAGCCAGTCTGATTCAAGTTATTTTCTTGGCCTTGTATAGCGTTTTAGCACCTATGCTTCAGGCAATCTTTGAAACCCGTAAAGCTATCAACTATTTTGCGATTGGGGTTTTAGTTAAGGGAGTCTTACAGTTACCATTGATTATTTTCCTAGGAGCTCTTGGACCAGTTATTTCAACAGCCATCGGCTTAGGTGTTCCAATTGCTCTGATGTATAATCGCCTCCACACTGTTACGCACTTTAGTCGTAAGACAGTGTTTAGAAAAGCCTTACTCATCTGTATCCTTACAGTGCTCATGGCTATTCCAGTTGCAGTCTTCTATGGGGTGTTCCAGTTTGTACTTTCACCAACAAGCCGTGTGGGCAGTGTGATTTACTTGATCATTGGAGGAGGCCTTGGAATTGGTGTCTATGGCGTTCTTGCTCTTGTAACTCGTATGGCTGACCAATTGCTTGGCACCCGAGCAGCTAGCCTACGTGCTAAATTACATATTAAATAAGATTTAAACCAAGTCGTGTAGCTTGGTTTTTTCTTATCAACATTTTCTGAAAAAGGAGTATAATAGGGGTGAAAAAATGAAATCGTTTTAATAATTTAGAATCGAGGAAAGGACTATGACTGATTCTAGACAAGAAAAGATAAAATTAGGGACCTATCCTCCTGAACAAGTTTACCAAGTATTGCAGACAAGCCGTCAAGGTTTGAGCTCACAAGAGGTTAAGGAGAGGCAGGCGACTTATGGACCTAACCAATTGAAGGAAAGTAAGACGGAGCCTATTTGGCTGACCTTTTTCAGACATTTTACTAGTCTCATGGCTCTCTTATTGTGGGCCGGTGGCTTTATCGCTATGCTCTCTCATAGCTTGGAGTTGGGGATTGCAATTTGGTTGGTCAACATTATTAATGGTCTCTTTAGCTTTATTCAAGAATATAGAGCAAGTCAGGCTACGGCAGCTCTTAACAAGCTTCTTCCATCCTATGCGCGAGTTCTTCGTGATGGTAAGGAGGACAAGATTCTAGCTCAAGACTTGGTGCCAGGTGACTTGGTTTTCATTGAAGAAGGAGACCGTATTTCTGCAGACGGACGCTTGGTCGCTGTGACAGATTTGCAGGTTAATCAATCGGCCCTCACTGGTGAGTCTAATCCTATTTATAAGTCAGATCAAGCGGATTTGACTCCCGACAAGACTGAGTTAGAGTATGACAATATGGTATTTGCAGGGACTACTGTCTCTTCTGGCTCTGGACATTTTATAGTATCTGCTATCGGGATGAAAACTGAGTTTGGACAGATTGCGGATTTGACACAGAATCTTGCTCAGGAAAAGAGTCCCCTTCAGAAAGAATTAGACCATTTGACTAAACAGATTTCAGTTATTGCGGTGTCTGTAGGTCTCTTCTTTATGGTGGCAGCGACTCTATTTGTCCATCAGCCTTTGTCTCAAGCCTTTATTTTTGCATTGGGGATGATTGTGGCCTTTATTCCTGAAGGACTTCTTCCCACAGTTACTCTATCTTTAGCCATGGCCGTTCAGCGCATGGCTAAGGACCATGCTTTGGTTAAGAAGCTGTCTTCGGTTGAGACGCTGGGAGCAACTTCTGTTATTTGTTCGGATAAAACAGGGACTTTGACGCAAAATGCCATGACGGTTAACCATCTATGGACCTTGTCAGATAGTTATGAGGTAACTGGGCTGGGTTATGCATCAGAAGGACAGATTGAGCAGGAAGGGCAACCTGTTTCTCTTAAAGAAAATGAGCTCCTTAATCGTTTGGTCCGATTCTCTCATTTGGCTAGTAATGCTCAAGTTGTGGCCCCTAGTGCTGATAATCCCAATTTTACAATTTTAGGTGATCCAACTGAGGCTTGTCTTAATGTTCTCGCCGAAAAAGCAGGAATTAATTTAAATGACAATCATACTTGGGCCCCTCGCCTCAAGGAAATCCCCTTTGATTCTGATCGTAAACGGATGACAACAGTGCATAAGCTTGATTCAGGATTGGATGGCAGTCATCATATCTCCATCACAAAAGGTGCTCCCAAAGAAGTGATGGAGCTTTGCTCAGACTATTATGATAATCAAGGAATGATTAAATCATTGACAGCTACTGAGCGTCAGGCTATCCTTGCGGCCAACGACCAGTTTGCCCGAGACGGTTTACGTGTTTTAGCTGTGGCCTATAGACCTTTAGACAGTGAGCATGTTGGAGAAGACAAATGGGACATGCAGACCTTGGAGGACAATATGGTCTTTCTAGGCTTGGTTGCCATGAGTGATCCGCCACGTCAGGGTGTGCGTGAAGCCATTGAAAAATGTCATAGAGCTAGTATTCGTATTATCATGGTGACAGGTGATTATGGCTTGACAGCTCTTAGCATTGCTAAGAAAATCGGAATTGTACAAGGGGACGATGCGCGTGTTGTTTCAGGTCTTGAACTGGCAGATATGGATGACAATCAGCTCAAAGAAGCTCTTAAAGGCGAAATCGTTTTTGCTCGTGTAGCACCTGAACAAAAATACCGTGTGGTCAATGCGCTTCAAGAACTTGGCGAAGTTGTCGCTGTTACTGGTGATGGTGTTAATGACGCCCCTGCCCTAAAAAAAGCTGATATCGGTGTAGCTATGGGGGTATCAGGAACTGATGTTGCCAAGGAATCCGCAGATATGATTTTAACAGATGATCATTTTGCTTCTATTGTTCATGCTGTCGAAGAAGGTCGTGCAGTTTATAGAAATATTCAAAAATTCCTGACTTATATTTTTAATTCCAACACGCCAGAAGCCGTACCCTCTGCTTTCTTCTTGTTCTCTTTGGGACGCATACCTCTTCCCTTAACGGTTATGCAAATCCTAGCCATCGACCTGGGAACAGATATGATGCCTGCTTTGGGGCTGGGGGTTGAACCGCCTGAAGAGGGCGTTATGGACAGACCACCAAGACGTCTCTCAGATCGCTTGCTCAATCGACAATTATTGATTAAGGCTTTTGTCTGGTATGGACTGATTGAAGCAGCCTTAGCTATGGGGGCTTTCTTCCTTAATTATTGGGTTAATCAAGGTAATTTAAACCATTTGGCCAGCTCAGGTCCCCTCTATCGAGAGGCAACTACCATGACCTTAGGTGCTATTATCTTTACCCAAATTGGTATGGCTATGAATAGCCGTAAAGGTAGAGGGTCTATATTCCAAGTTAAACCATTTGCTAATCGGATTATTAGCTTAGGGATTGTTTTAGAAATTGTCCTCTTTATCCTCCTGTCTTACGTGCCTTTCTTCCACACGTTATTTAACACTGCACCTATTGGACTTGATGATTGGCTCTATTTACTTGCTTGTCCGTTTGTTATTATGGCTTTGGAAGAAATCAGATATCGCTTATTTGATAAAAAGTAAGTCAGTGGCATACCTTAGATTGAAGCAAGATTTTTAAATCATTTCTTAGTGCTTGAAACTATGATGTTTCAGGCACTTTTTGATGCTTGAAAACCTACATTCGACAATCTCAGAAATTGGGATTATTTTAAATTAGAGTCAGTATCTATCTGTCTTTCTAGGTTATAGAAATAAACTATAACTAACTATCAAGAATCCGTATGATGAACTTACCATTATTTTCAGAAAATAGTGATAAAATAGAGGTCATAGATATGGAGTATATCCACTTTACCATGTAGAAAGGGCACATTATGACACAAGAATATCAATTAGAAACCATTTTGGCACACGCAGGAATCAATTCGGATGAAGCAACAGGAGCCTTGGCTTCACCAATTCATTTTTCAACAACTTACCAACATCCAGAATTTGGCCATTCTACTGGTTTTGACTATACACGAACTAAAAATCCAACACGCGCAACAGTGGAAAAAACACTTGCAGCTATTGAAAAAGCAGATTATGCTATTGCGACAAGTTCAGGGATGAGCGCCATTGTTTTGGCTTTTGAAATTTTCCCAGTAGGCAGTAAGGTTGTAGCTGCGCGTGATCTTTACGGGGGTTCTTTCCGTTGGTTTAATGACAAGGAAAAAGAAGGTCGTTTCTTTTTTGAATACACAAATACAGAAGATGAGATGATTGCGGCTATTACAGAAGATACCGATATTGTCTACATCGAAACACCGACAAACCCACTTATGATTGAGTTTGATATTGAAAAAGTGGCCAAAATTGCTCATGACAAGGGTGCGGTGGTTATTGTTGATAATACTTTCTATAGCCCAATCTATCAAACCCCGATTACTCAAGGTGCTGATATCGTTGTCCATTCAGCTACTAAATACCTATCAGGGCATAATGATGTTTTGGCTGGTGTTGTTGTGACCAGCAACCAAGAATTCTACGATAAACTTTATTATAACCTCAATACGACTGGTCCTACCTTGTCACCATTTGATAGCTATATGCTCATGCGTGGTCTTAAAACCTTAAAACTTCGAATGGAGGCATCGACAGCCAATGCTCAAGAAGTTGTAGCTTTCTTAGAAAAGTCACCAGCTGTTAAGGAAGTCCTCTATCCAGGCAAGGGTGGTATGATTTCCTTCAAAGTGGCTAATCAAGACAAGATTCCAACCATTATCAATTCCCTAAAAGTCTTTACCTTTGCGGAGAGCCTAGGTGGTGTTGAAAGCTTGATTACCTACCCAACGACACAAACCCACGCAGATATTCCAGGTGATGTGCGTGCTTCCTATGGTTTGACAGACGACTTGCTTCGTCTTTCAATTGGTATTGAAGCAGCACAAGATTTGATTGCTGACTTGGAAAATGCCCTTAGTCTTTAAGGAGTTATCTATGACACGTTATGATTTTACAACACAACCAAATCGCTTGGATCAAAATACCATGAAATGGCACGAAGCCGAAAGTAATCCAGAACTGCTTGAGCTTTGGGTTGCTGATATGGACTTCCTACCTGTTCCTGAGATTAGGGATGCAGTTATCAACTATGCTGAGACACATATTTTTGGTTATCCTTATCCAAGTGAAGAGCTTTACCAGTCAATCATTAATTGGGAAAAAAATCAACACGGTTACGTCGTTGATAAAGAGAGTATTGTTCTCATTGAAGGTGTTGTTCCAGCCATTTCAACAGCTATTCAAGCCTTTACCAAAGAAGGCGACGCTGTTCTCATCAACACACCAGTTTATCCGCCTTTTGCTCGTTCGGTCCGTTTGAATAATCGTCGATTGATTGAAAATAGTCTTGTTAAGGTTAATGGGCATTTCGAAATTGATTTTGAACAATTGGAACGTGATATCGTCGAGAATGATGTTAAACTTTATGTTTTTTGTAGCCCACATAATCCAGGTGGGCGTGTCTGGACCAAAGAGGAATTGACCAAGGTAGCAGATTTGTGTCAGAAACATGGTGTCCTCTTGGTATCTGATGAGATCCACCAAGACTTAGCCCTATATGGGAATAAGCACATCTCTATGAATACCATTTCAGATGCTTACAAGGACTTTACCTTGGTGCTTAGTTCGGCTACTAAAACCTTTAATATTGCTGGTACCAAAAACAGTTTTACTATCATTGAAAATGAAGACTTACGTAAAGCCTTTAAACAAAAGCAGTTGGCAAATAATCAACATGAAATTCCAACCATTGGTTTGATTACAACCCAAGCAGCTCTGACCTATGGGCAACCTTGGTTAGAGGAATTGAAGACTGTCTTTGAAACTAATATTGACCTTTTAACCAAGGAACTTAGTGAAAAGACTAATATCAAAGTCATGAAACCTGAGGGAACTTACTTGGTTTGGCTTGATTTTTCAGCCTATGATCAAGACCATAATGAACTTGGACGTTTGCTTAAAGAAGAAGCCAAGGTAGTGCTAAATGACGGTATTACTTTTGGTTCTGAAGGAGAGAAACATTTCCGCTTTAACGTAGCTACGCCAACTACAGTTGTTGCTGAAGGAGTTAAACGTCTCGTTTCTGTCTTTGGAAAATAATAAAAGTGATGCAAATAGCATCACTTTTATTATTGTTATGAGTGTACATCGTAGATTTTCAAGTTTAATAGTAGATCTTCCTGAGTGGAGAAAACCTTGACATCCTGCTTGCCAGAGGTATTAAATCTGGCTAGAGTGTAGGTTTGGCCATTGGGGAAGAAAATTTCCAAGCTACGATTGTCTGTAATAAGCGTTATAGTGATATTATCATTTTCCTTATAGAGACTGTCAGCTTTATAACCTTGACCGTTACCTAAGAGTCCATCGTAATAGTAAGAAGAGGCAGTTTGACTACCATCCATGCTGTTGTTCAGTTCAGCAGCATAGGTAGAGACCTGATAGGTACCACTTGTTATTTGGTAGGCGATTTTAACGTAATCAGAGCCTTGCCAGATATCAATGTAGATATAGCCTCCTTCTTTCTTAATATTTGAAAAATGCAGTTGGTAATACCCCGCACTATTTTTTTCAGCAAGGTCAAGAAGGCCATTAGCATTCTGATTGTGACTTTTATCAATCCAAGGTTTTCTATTGTCACTGGTGAGTGGTCTTTGACTCGAAATGTTGCCGTTTTGATTTTTGAGGGTTAATTGTTCATTTTTATAGAGGGGAGCAGACTGAATAATACCGTTCTTATCCAGTTGTAGCTGTCTGGGTGTAGTGTAAAAACCGATAGTTTTTAGAAAATCACTCTTGGCCTCTTGGTCACTGTGAATGCCTGACGTGAAGTAATTCCAATTACCAACCCAGCCAAGACTGATAAGGTTATGATTGCTTTCTTCGATTCGATTGCTTCCAGTGAAGTTAGCGCCATAATAGTCTGAGCCTTGATCTAAGCGTTTTGTTTCTGTATCTGCAATAAATAAGCCGTTACCATCTAAATGCCCTACAGTATAGTAGGTTCCAGTTGTTTCGCCTGAAGCTGTATCCTTAGCTCCAAAAAAGAGAACTTGCTTGTCCTGACCGTCAGTTGTTGTCATTGTTTTGAGAACGGGACACTCGATAGGAGCGTTGTCCTGCCAGTTACGACCCTTAAAAAATGTTTCGGGTAGGATTTTGGAGTCTCCCTTGCTATCTTCTTTGGTCCAGTTGATACCATCTTGAGATTGATAAACACCTAAGGCGTTACCTTCAGCGACATACATGAGTAATTTGTCTTTGAAGTGGAAGACATAAGGATCGCGGAAATCTTTACCGTTATAGGATTGTTCCTTTGTCAATAAAGGTTTACCATCTTTTAGGGAATTAGTAAAGCTAGCTCCCTTGTCATTTGATGCACTAGCATAGATTGCCTGGCTTCCATCATCCATGAGTCCAGTAAAATAGGCGACAGGTTCTTCGTTTTGGATACCAGAAATCCCCTGACTATCTGTGACTACACTACCTGTCCAAGCAGAATGCCACCCCTCTTTAGGGTCACCACCCTTTGCTGGTATAGCAGTCTCTTGTTTACTATAGGTGATAAAATCTTTAGTCGTTGTATGTGTCCAATCTTGACCGTTGGGTCCAAAAGGATCAGTAGCCCCATCCACAGAGTATAGAAAATAGATATCATAGTAATTTTTTTCTTGATTCCACACGATAGTCTGTAGGTCGTTAGACCATCCTTTATGAGATGCTAGATGAAAGGTTTGACTCACAGAAACCTTATTTGTTTTTTGGGAAGGATTGTTAGCGTTCTCATTTTTTATTATAAAAACAAAAAATAAAATTAAAAAAACGAGAGCTAAAATTAGAGGTGAATATTTTGATTCCATATAGTGATATTTCCTGATAAAATTACTTATTTTGTAGTTATTATTTTAACAAAAAAATAGTTTTTTACAAAAAATATCAATTTGTCATTAAAAAAAGATTGGAATTTAGATTAAAAAATGATAGAATAAAACATGTAAAAACCTAAAAGGAGAGTTTTATATGGATAGTACAGTTAATTCACAGTCAAATACAGTAGCACCAAAGCAAGCAGAGTGCAAAAAGATGCGTTATAGCATCCGTAAGGTTGCCGCAGTAGGGGCAACATCAGCACTTGTTGGTACCTTGGCATTTTTAGGTGCCACTCAGGTAAAAGCTGATCAAGTTACAGAAACAGCACCAGCTGTAGCTACTGCGACAGCAACACCAGAAACAAGCACAGCATCTCTAACGGTAGCCAGTGAAACAGCAACAAGTGTGGCAACTTCAGAAGCAGTTGAATCTTCAGTTGCACATTCAGAGGTTACAACTACACCAGTTACAGAGACACAACCAAGCAACACAACTCCATCAGTAGTCGAAGAAAAGGCGTCTAGCACAGTAGTGACATCTTCATCAGATGCAACAACACCTTCATCAACAGTTGCTGCGGTTTCTGCTCCAGCTCATACATCAGAGGCTGCAGTAGAAGCACCAACTTCAACAGCAAGCTCAGAAACAGCTGATACACATACTGAAGTAGCCCTTAAACCTACTGAAAACAGCGCTGCTAATGCAAACCTTAGCAAACTTAACGGTCGTATCAAGTCTATTGTTGAAGATAATATGACCTCAGATCAAATCGTTGCCTTGACTGAGGAAGAAATTAAAGCACTTAATAAAGTTGACTTTAGCGATGATGCTATCAAGGGTACAGGTACTAGCTTGACTTACCGTAACTTGAAAGATATCGTTGCTAGCTTCTTGAAGCAAGACAGCAAATTGGCAGTTCCTTACTTTAAAGCAGATACAATCATCAATATGCCTGCTTTCAACACTGTTGATGCCCAAACGATGAAAAAAGAAGAAATCGACGTTTGGGATTCTTGGCCAGTCCAAGATGCTGAGTCAGGTGTAGTAAGCAACTGGAACGGTTATCAGTTGGTTATCTCAATGGCCGGTGCACCAAATAAAAACTCAAACCACATTTACTTGCTCTATAGTAAATACGGAGATAATGACTTTACGCATTGGAAAAATGCGGGTCCAATCTTTGGTTATAATGCCCTTGAAGATGACCAACAATGGTCAGGTTCAGCGACGGTAAACTCTGACGGTAGTATCCAACTTTACTACACTAAGAATGATACTAGTGGCGGTAAATTGAACTGGCAACAATTGGCTAGTGCTACACTTAACCTAGCTGTTGAAAACGACGAAGTTGTTATTAAGTCAGTTGAAAATGACCACATTCTCTTTGGTGGGGATAACTATCATTATCAAAGTTATCCAAAATTCATGAGTACTTTCAACGATGACCACAACCACGATGGAAATCCAGACCGTACAGATAACTACTGTCTTCGTGACCCACACATCATTGAAGATAACGGTAGCCGCTACCTTATTTTCGAATCAAATACAGGTGACGAAAACTACCAAGGCGAAAAACAAATCTACAACTGGTCAAACTATGGAGGAGATGACGCCTTTAACCTTAAGTCATTCCTCAATATTGTCAATAATAAACACCTTTATAACCTTGCTTCATGGGCAAATGGTTCTATTGGTATCTTGAAACTTGACGACAATGAGAAAAATCCATCTGTAGCTGAACTTTACACACCACTTGTTACTAGCCACTTGGTTACTGATGAAGTAGAACGTCCAAGTGTTGTTAAGATGGGTAACAAGTATTACCTCTTCACTGCTTCACGTATCAATAAATCTACGGATGCTGAAGGTACTGTAGCAGCGCGTGAAGCTGTCGGTGATGACGTTGTCATGCTCGGATTCGTATCAGATAGCCTCCGTGGAGAATATCGTCCACTTAATGGCTCAGGTGTGGTTTTGACAGCCTCTGTACCAGCTGACTGGCGTACATCTACCTATTCTTACTATGCGGTTCCTGTTGAAGGCTCATCAGATACTCTTTTGGTAACTTCTTACATGACTAACCGTGGTGGAATTGCCGGTGCTGAGAATAAATCAACGTGGGCTCCAAGCTTCCTTATCAAGATGAATGCAGATGATACTACAGAAGTTCTTCCTAAGATGACGAATCAAGGTGACTGGATTTGGGATAAATCTAGTGAAAGCTTGGTACACGTAGGCGATCAAAACAGTGCTAAATTGCCAAACGAGGACTTTAATGTAGATTATTATGCGGTATCGGGTTATGGTCTTAAACCACATACTTATCCTACAGTTGATGGTTCAACAGGCGTTTCTGAAGCTCACGGTGTCTTGACTGTAACTGTTAAAGATGGTAAAGACAAGAAGGCAGATAAGCCAGAAACACCAGTAAGTCCAACAGAAGGTAATCATTCTGTTGATGATAAGTCTAACAAACCAGATACACCTTCTAAACCAGCAGACAATAATCAACCATCAACTAATAAAGAAGATAAACCAGCAACGCCGACGAATCCAGATTCTCCAGTTCGTAATCCGTTCCCTTATTTCACAGATCGCCCATCTAATGATAATAATTCATCAGATGATCATCATGTAGAGGTTCCTGCGAAACCTTCAACAGAGGGTTCTGTGGGTGACCGTCGTCCAGTAGCTCAAGCTACAGAGATTGCGTCACCAGTACCAGAGGCTATTGTAGCAACTGGACCAACTGTTTCAACGACTCCTGTTAAAGAAGAGTCTGTCACTGAAACAGAAGCTCCAAAACCAGCGAAGTCTGAAGAGGAAGTTCAGTCTCACGGAGTCGCTAAAGCTGATGAAGTAACTAAGTCTGATGAGTCAAGTAAAGACAACAATACTAAAGTTGCTGCCAAACTTGCTACGACTCCTAAGACACCAAGTGATTCAGAAGGTTCAAAGAGCAACATTCTTTCAATCTTGGCGACTATCTTTGCAGCAATTGCAAGTCTAGCTCTTCTTGGCTATGGTTTGGTCACAGGAAAGATTCATTTGCCTAAAAAATAATCCTTTTCAAAAACGTTTGCAGTAAAGCAAGCGTTTTTTTTGCCTTTTTGATATAATGGAGTGAGTATAAAGCAAAGGAAGAAACTATTATGGGTAAATTTCAAGTTATTTCACATCCACTGATTCAACATAAACTTTCAATCCTCCGTCGTGAGGATACTTCTACTAAGGACTTCCGTGAGCTAGTTAATGAAATTGCTATGCTCATGGGTTACGAAGTGTCTCGTGACCTTCCTCTCGAAGAGGTTGAAATTCAAACACCAATTACCAAAACTGTACAAAAACAACTTTCTGGTAAGAAATTGGCGATTGTTCCAATTCTTCGTGCGGGTATTGGTATGGTCGATGGTTTCCTTAGCCTTGTACCAGCAGCTAAAGTTGGTCATATTGGTATGTATCGTGACGAGGAAACTCTTGAGCCGGTTGAGTACTTGGTTAAATTACCAGAAGACATTGATCAACGTCAGATTTTTGTAGTAGACCCTATGCTTGCGACTGGTGGTTCAGCAATCTTGGCAGTAGACTCACTTAAAAAACGTGGTGCAGCTAATATCAAGTTTGTTTGCTTAGTTGCAGCACCAGAAGGTGTCAAAAAATTGCAAGATGCTCACCCAGATATCGATATCTACACAGCATCTTTGGATGAGAAACTTAATGAAAACGGTTATATTGTTCCAGGTCTTGGAGATGCAGGTGACCGTCTCTTTGGTACAAAATAAGTTGAAAAGGGAAAATTTCCCTTTTTTTACTAGATTAATAAGTTTTAAGTGAGATTGGTTTAGGGAATTTTAGCACTCTTTCAGAAAGAGTGCTAAGAATGATGTTTTTTATTTGACCTAATTTGACTAAAATCATATAATAGCATCAAGACAATATTAAAAGGAGGATTCATATGATTCCTGTAGTAATTGAACAAACATCACGCGGTGAGCGTTCTTATGATATTTACTCACGTTTGCTCAAGGATCGTATCATCATGTTAACAGGTCCTGTTGAAGATAATATGGCAAACTCAATTATCGCCCAACTCTTGTTCTTGGATGCTCAAGACAATACAAAAGATATCTATCTTTATGTTAATACACCAGGTGGATCCGTTTCGGCAGGTCTTGCCATTGTTGATACAATGAACTTCATCAAGTCTGATGTTCAGACTATCGTTATGGGGATGGCAGCATCTATGGGAACAATTATCGCTTCAAGCGGTACCAAAGGTAAACGTTTCATGTTGCCAAATGCAGAGTACATGATTCACCAACCAATGGGTGGTACTGGTGGCGGTACGCAACAAACAGACATGGCTATCGCAGCTGAACACTTGCTCAAGACACGTAATAACTTGGAGCAAATCTTAGCAGATAATTCTGGACAACCAATTGAAAAGGTTCATGTAGACGCTGAACGTGACAATTGGATGAGTGCTCAAGAAACGCTTGAATATGGTTTCATCGATGAAATCATGGCTAATAACCAATTAAAATAAACTGAGCTTGTCTTAAACAAAAGTCAGATGCAAATCGGTTGTATAAGGACCGTTTCATCTGGCTTTTTGTGTTATAATAGAAAACATGTTAATAATCAATGAGGAGTTGCTTGCGATTGATCAAGCTATAGAGTGTCTTGTTTCGTGTTTTATAAAGCTACCTGAGATAGAGAATTACCGTTTAAAACGCCAGAAATTCGAAAATGACAGAGAACTTCAAGAGCAACTCTTTGCATTTCAAGAATTAAAAGATAGCTATGATGCTGCTAAGGCGTATGAGGCTTTTAGACCAGATGTGAGAGAGTTGAAACGTCAGGTTTTGCGAATGAAGCGCCAAATTGATTTAAACGAGGTGGTTATTGGCTATCGTCGGGCAGAGTTCGATTTACAGACTATTTTAGCCAATCTTGGTGAGGAGATTGCCCAAGCTGTTTCAGACCAGATTTTTATTGATACTGGGCTACCTCTTGCCCCTCATAAACCACATCATAAAAAGGGAGACACTAACATAAAGGAGAAGATGAGTCATGATTAAGCGTCAAGGCATTATTGTTTATTTATACTACAATAGAGACTTACGTAAAATTGCCAAGTTTGGGGATGTTGTCTACCATTCTTATAAGATGCGTTATGTGCACCTTTATGTAGATGAGGACAAGGTCGAGGATATTTTGAAAGAGCTCGATGGAATGAAAGCAGTGAAAAAAGTTCTGCCTTCTTACTATTCTGATATTGATATGGACTTTGTAGGTAGTCTGGAACGTTACGACACCTCAGTCCCTGAACCGTTTAAGAACTTTTCTCTTTAATAAGAGAAAAGTTTTTTTCTTTTTAAAGAGTTATTCTTAAAGTAATGGAAACGATTACTGTGGGTAAAGCTTAGTTATGTGTAGTTGACAATTGTCTGATAATTCTGTAAGCTATAAGGTGGACTTTTTTAAGAAAATATTAAGGAGAAATCTTATGTCTAAAAAGATCACACTTATTGTGTTAGCCTTTTTTGCTTCCATTTTCTTGGTTGCCTGTGGCAAGTCACCAGATGTGACTGCTAATGCCAATGGTACTAAGATTGGCGATACCATCAAAATTGGTGTTAATATGGAGTTGACAGGTGCCGTTGCAGCCTATGGTAAGGCAGAGCAAAATGGTATTAAGTTGGCTGTTGATGAAATTAACAAAGCTGGTGGCGTCGATGGCAAAAAACTTGAGCTTGTCACAAAAGATAATAAATCTGAAAACGCTGAAGCTTCAACCTCTTCAACGAACTTGGCTATTCAGAGTAATGTAAATGCTATCGTTGGTCCAGCGACATCAGGTGCTGTCGCTGCGGCTAGCCTCGTATCACAAAAAACAGGGGTTCCTTTGTTGACACCTTCTGGTACTCAGGATGACCTTACGGTAGATGCTAACGGAGCTAAGAAATTTGTTTTCCGTACAACCTTTAAAGATAGCTACCAAGGTAAAGTTTTGGCAGCTTATTCTTACAGTAATTTGAATGCTAAGAAAGTAGTTCTCTACTATGATAATGCTTCGGATTATGCTAAGGGGATTGCGGATGAATTCAAGCGTGAATATAAAGGTAAAATCGTTACTGAAGCTACCTTTGCTTCAGGTGACAAGGACTATCAGTCAGCTTTGACTAAATTTAAAGACCTTGATTATGATGCGATTGTAATGCCTGGTTACTATACTGAGACTGGTATTATCACTAAACAAGCACGTGACCTTGGAATTGATAAACCAATCCTTGGACCTGATGGATTCAGTGATGCGAAATTCACTGAGCTTGCAGGTAAAAAGAATGCGTCAAACGTCTACTATGTATCAGGATATTCAACAAATGTTTCTCTTTCTGACAAAGCATCAGGATTCATCGAAGCATATAAAAAAGCTTACAAAACTGAACCAAATATGTTTGCTGCTCTAGCTTACGATTCAGTTTATATGATTGCAGAAGCATCTAAAGATGCGAAAACATCAGTTGATATTGCTGATAACTTAGCACATTTGAAAAACTTTGTCGGGGTTACTGGTAAAATGACGATTGATAAGGATCATAACCCTATTAAAGCAGCTCTTATGGTTAAAAGAGATAATGGTGAAGAAGTTTCAGCGGAAGCCGTTGAAATTGAAAAATAATCTGTTATCTATACTGAAAATGAACTAGAAAGTTTGGTTATATATGTTTTTTGAACAACTTCCCCAACAACTAGTCAATGGTATTATCTTGGGTAGTATCTATGCCCTACTTGCCCTTGGATATACCATGGTTTATGGGATTATCAAATTGATTAACTTTGCCCATGGAGACATCTATATGATGGGTGCCTTCGTTGGTTACTATGCGATTAATAGCCTTGGAATGAATTTCTGGGTTGCCCTTGTCTTTGCTATGCTTGTCTGTGCGATTTTAGGGGTTGTTATTGAGTTCTTGGCTTATCGCCCGCTCCGTAATTCGACACGTATTTCTGCCTTGATTACAGCTATCGGTGTCTCATTCTTCCTTGAGTACATCATGGTTCTATTTGTAGGGGCAGATACACGTTCATTCCCTCAAAAGATTGCAATTGAGACTTATCATCTTGGATCAATCTCTGTAACCAATGTGCAATTGCTTATCTTGGTAGTTGCGCTTGTGCTTATGGTTGCTCTTCAATTGATTGTTAAAAAGACTAAGATGGGTAAAGCTATGCGTGCCGTATCTGTAGACAGTGATGCCGCTGAATTGATGGGTATTAATGTTAATAACACTATCAGCTTCACTTTTGCTCTTGGATCATCACTAGCAGGGGCAGCGGGTGTCCTTATTGGTCTTTACTATAACTCTATCGAACCTCTTATGGGTATGACGCCAGGTATTAAAGCCTTTGTTGCCGCTGTTCTTGGTGGTATCGGTATTATCCCTGGTGCAGCACTTGGTGGATTTGTTATCGGTATTTTGGAGACATTATCAACTGCAATTGGTTTGTCAAGTTACCGTGATGCCATCGTTTATGGTGTCTTGATTGTTATCCTTTTGGTTCGCCCAGCGGGTATCCTCGGTAAAAATGTGAAAGAGAAGGTGTAAGACATGAAGAAAAATCTAAAAGTAAACCTTATTTGGTTTGGTCTTATCATTGGGCTCTTCCTTATCTTGAAAGGTCTTGAACTTTCAGGTATCATGAACCTTTACTATATCCAAATCTTAATGGGGATTGGAATCTCAATCCTTATGGGACTTGGTACTAACTTGGTTCTTGGTTTCTCAGGGCAATTTACACTTGGGCAAGCTGGTTTCATGGCAATTGGTGCCTATTCATCAGCTATCATCACTGGTATGATGCCAACATATGACGGTTTCTACCTCTCAATGGTTGTCGGTGTCATCATCGCAGCTATTGTTGCCCTTATCTTTGGTCTACCTACCCTTCGTTTGAAAGGTGACTACCTTGCCATTGCAACTCTTGGTATGGCTGAAATCATCCGTATCATTATCGTTAATGGTGGTGAATTGACCAATGGTGCCGCTGGTTTGACAGGTATCCTTCCTTATACTAGTTGGCCTGTAATTTATTTCTTTGTGGTAATCATTACCATTTTGGTGCTTAATTTCTTACGTTCAGCAACTGGACGTCAAGCAATCACTCTTCGTGAAGATGAAATTGCTGCTGAGTCAATGGGTGTTAATGTCACAAAAATGAAGGTTCTTATCTTTGTTATCGGTGCCATGATTTCAGCGATTGCTGGCTCACTTTATGTCAGCTACATCGGTACAGTCGTGCCAAAAGACTTCACTATCATGAAATCAATTGATTACCTTATCATTGCCGTTCTTGGTGGTCTTGGATCTATCACAGGTACTATCATTGCCGCTGTTGTTCTTGGTATTATCAACATGTTCCTACAAAATGTTTCAAACCTTCGTATGATTATTTACGCCTTGGCTTTGATTCTTGTAATGCTCTTCCGTCCAGGTGGACTTCTTGGAACAAAAGAACTCTATCTCTCAAAATTCTTCAATAAATCTAAGGAGGGCAAATAAAAATGGCACTTCTTGAAGTTAAAAATCTGACTAAAAATTTCGGTGGTTTGACTGCCGTTGGTGATGTTTCAATGGAACTCAATGAAGGTGAGTTGGTTGGACTTATCGGACCTAATGGTGCTGGTAAAACAACCTTGTTCAACCTTTTGACAGGTGTCTATGAGCCAAGTGAAGGAACTGTTACACTTGATGGTACAGTCCTAAACGGTAAAGCACCTTATAAAATCGCTTCACTCGGTTTGTCACGTACTTTCCAAAATATCCGTCTTTTCAAAGACATGACTGTACTTGAAAACGTTCTTGTTGGTTTATCAAATAAGCAACCTTCAAATTTCTTTGCATCTCTTTTGCGTTTGCCTAAGTACTATTCAAGTGAAGAAGAGTTAAAAGCAAAAGCTATGAAACTCTTGGCTATCTTCAACTTGGATGGTGAGGCAGATACACTTGCGAAAAACTTGGCTTACGGACAACAACGTCATTTGGAAATTGTTCGTGCACTTGCAACAGAACCAAAAATTCTTTTCCTTGATGAACCAGCTGCGGGTATGAACCCACAAGAAACAGCTGAATTGACTGCTCATATTCGTCAAATTCAAAAAGACTTCGGAATTACTATCATCTTGATTGAGCACGATATGAGTTTGGTAATGGATGTTACTGAGCGTATCTATGTTTTGGAATATGGACGCTTGATTGCCGAAGGAACACCTGATGAAATTAAGAATAACAAACGCGTTATTGAAGCTTACTTGGGAGGTGAAGCATAATGGCAATGTTGAAAGTTGAAAATCTCTCAATTAAATATGGATCGATTGAAGCTGTAAAAAACGTCAGCTTTGAAGTTAATGAAGGTGAAGTCGTAACTCTTATCGGAGCTAACGGTGCAGGTAAGACATCAATTCTTCGTACCATCTCAGGTCTTGTTCGTCCAACTGAGGGAACCATTTCTTATCTTGGAAACGACATCCACAAAACACCAGCACGTAAGATTGTTGCCGAAGGTTTGGCTCAAGTACCTGAGGGACGTCATGTATTTGCAGGATTAACCGTAATGGAAAATCTTGAAATGGGAGCTTTCCTTCATACAAATAAAGAAGAGAACGCAGCTCTCTTGAAAAAAGTCTTCCAACGTTTCCCACGTCTAGAAGAACGTAAGAATCAAGATGCAGCGACACTTTCTGGTGGTGAGCAACAAATGCTTGCAATGGGTCGTGCCCTTATGAGTCGTCCAAAACTTTTGCTTTTGGATGAACCTTCAATGGGACTTGCTCCAATTTTTATTCAAGAAATTTTTGATATTATCGAAGATATTAAGGCGCAAGGGACTACAGTTCTTTTGATTGAACAAAATGCCAATAAGGCTTTGTCAATTGCGGATCGTGGTTATGTTCTTGAAACAGGTAAAGTGGTTCTTTCAGGTACTGGTGAAGAACTTCTTGCATCAGATGAAGTTCGTAAAGCCTATCTTGGAGGATAAGAAAAAGCGCCCAAGGGCGTTTTTCTATCGTCTCATGCTGATTGTGAAATACTAATTTTTCAGTAAAATATTGCAATCGGTTTCACTTAGTGTGGTATAATACAAGTAAGAAATCATTCGGAGGAAAATGAAACATGGCAGTAAAAGATTTTATGACGAAACGTGTAGTTTATGTCTCACCAGAAACAACAGTTGCAGCAGCTGCAGATATTATGCGTGAGAAAGGTTTGCGCCGTTTGCCAGTAATTGAACACGATAAACTTGTTGGGCTTGTTACAGAAGGTACAATGGCGGAGGCCTCACCATCAAAAGCAACAAGCTTGTCAATTTATGAAATGAATTATCTCCTTAATAAGACAAAAGTAGGAGATATCATGATCAAGAATGTCCTTACTGTTTCCAAATATGCTAGCCTTGAGGATGCAATCTATATCATGCTTCAAAATAAGGTTGGAGTCCTTCCAGTTGTGGACAATGACCAAATTTCAGGAATTATCACAGATAAAGATGTCTTTCGTGCTTTCTTGGAAATTTCTGGTTATGGTCAAGCTGGAATTCGTATTGGGTTGGAAGTTACAGATACTCCACGTGTTTTGGAAAAAATTGCGAACCTTATTGCTAGTGAGAATCTCAACATCGAACGTACAATTGTTGCCCCTAAAAATGACACTGTACTTCGTGTTGAACTTCAAGTTGAAGGAGAGATTGGGATTGAACAACTCAAGAAGGTTTTTGTAGAAGCAGGATTTACAGTTACTGAAATTGCAGAAACAGAAGCAAAAGAGTTAGACTAATAACAAGGATAAAAAACAGAAAGTTTGTAGGAAGAGTTCAGTGGAAATGAGATTAAAATCCTTACTTTTTCTAGTAATTAATGAACTACAGGCTTAACTTTATACAATAAAAAGAGGCTAGAGCATTATGCTCCAGCTTCTTTTTTATTAGTCTTGAAAATCGTAAAGTGTTGTAGAGAGGTAGCGCTCACCATTGTCAGGCAAGAGTGTCAAGACTTTTTTGCCTTCGCCAAGCTCAGCGGCAACCTTTAGGGCAGCAGCAATAGCAGCACCTGATGAGATACCAGCTAGGAAACCTTCTTGGCTACCCAATGTACGTGATGTTGCGATAGCTTCATCAGAGGGAATACGCACAACACTGTCATATGATTTTGTATCCAATGTGTCAGGAATGAAACCAGTTGAGATACCTTGGATTTTGTGTGGTCCTGGTTTATCACCATTCAAGACGGCAGATTCGTCAGCTTCGATACCATAAACCTTGATATTTGGATTGGCAGCCTTAAGGGTTTTTGAAACACCTGAAATAGTACCACCAGTACCGATACCAGCAACAAAAGCATCCAAACCTTCTGCACCAAAATCTTCAAGAATTTCTTGGCCAGTTGTAGCCGCATGAACAGCTGGGTTTGATGGGTTAGCAAATTGAAGAGGTACCCAACCATTGCGTTCAGCAGCAACTTCTTTAGCCTTAGCAATTGCACCCTTCATTCCTTCGCTACCAGGAGTCAAAACAAGCTCAGCTCCATAAGCTTGGATGATTTTACGACGTTCAACACTCATTGTATCAGGCATTACGATAACAACTTTATAGCCTTTAGCAGCACCGACCCAAGCAAGACCGATACCAGTGTTACCTGAAGTTGGTTCAACAATGGTATCACCAGGTTTAATCGTACCAGCTTTTTCAGCATCTTCAATCATACGAAGAGCAATACGGTCTTTTACTGAAGAACCAGGGTTGAATGCTTCGAGTTTAACGTAAACATCTGCTGATCCTTCTGGAACAATAGAATTAAGTTTAATAACAGGTGTTTTCCCAACAAGTTCGGTAATTGAGTTGTAAATTGTCATATTTAAAATCCTCTTAATCTTTGATTGATGGTTCTAAGTATACGACGGTAGGGCCAACTTGTAAAATACATCTTCTTTATCACTGTGATAACGTTTGACTATCAGATAGGAATTTCAACGATTTTCTTTCCAGATTTTTCATAAGTAACTTTCCCTTGATAGAATTCGGTTAGTTCCTGACCGAGTCTTTCAATCTCAGACTCTTCGACAAATAAAGTAGTAGAAACATCTGATAAGAAAGTTGTATCAAATTCTTGGAGTCCTTCTTTTTCAAGGAAGTTGGAAAAGACTTGGTATTGAGAGTAGGTTAACTCTACGGTTAGTCCTGTTAATTCCTTGACTTCAACTCGGCCAATCTCTTCAATAGCATGAGCAACGCTACCAGAGTAAGCTCGGATAAGACCACCTGCTCCAAGCTTGATTCCTCCAAAATAACGAGTCACAACTGCTACGACATAAGTAAGACCTTGTTTTTCTAGAACAGTAAGCATAGGAACCCCAGCTGTTCCAGAAGGTTCACCATCATCACTGGAACGCTTAATTTGGCCATCATCACCAACGATTATTGCAGAGCAAGAATGATTGGCCTTGTGATGCTGTTTCTTAATCTGAGCGATATATTCTCTTCCTTCTTCCTCACTGCTGATACGTTTTAAGTGACAAATAAAACGAGATTTTTTTATTTCTTCTTCAACGATTCCATCGTTGGCAATAGTTTTGTAATCCATAAAAAAATTTTATCATAAAAAGATGAATTCAAACATATTTTCGAATAGAAAGATATGGTACCTAAAGAATATTATGGACGACTATTTACGAAAGAGCAGTTGCCAGTGGACTATCACCCAGAGGCTTTAACATTAGAAAGTATGATAAAGGTCGATAAACAACTTAGATGTAAAAGATGTTACAGTCGGATAGAGGAAGATTGGCAATTACCGGGAGGTCAGTATTATTGTAGAGCATGTATTGTCTTTGGTAGAAACCAAGAAGGAAAAGAACTTTATTATTTTCCTTCCAAAACATCAGAAATTGAATTTCCTGTTTTGAAGTGGTTTGGAGAACTGACTCCCTATCAAGCTAAGGTCTCAGAGAAACTTTTGAGAACTTATCAAAAACAGAAAGATAGTCTCGTACATGCTGTGACCGGTGCTGGTAAGACAGAAATGATTTATAACATCGTTGCCTATGTTCTTGAAAATAAAGGTCATGTAGCTATCGCAAGTCCTAGGGTTGATGTTTGTCGAGAATTATTTCTACGTATGAAAAGGGATTTTACTTGTAGTATTTCCCTGCTTCATGCTGAGAGTGAACCATATGATGGTAGTCCGCTTGTAATAGCTACCACACATCAACTACTAAAGTTTTACCAGAGTTTTGACTTAGTTATTGTAGATGAAGTAGACGCATATCCTTTTGTAGGAAATGTCATGTTAAATCATGCTGTAGAACAGGCGAAGACCCAAACCGGTCGATTTATTTACTTAACAGCGACTTCAACATTATCTTTAGAAGAGCAAGTTCGACTTGGGACTTTAGAAAAACATCACCTTGCTAGACGTTTCCATGGAAATCCTTTAGTACTTCCTAAATTCTTCTGGCAGGGCAGATTACAAAAATCTCTGACAAGAGGCAAGCTTTTAAGACCTCTTCTTTATCAGATTAAAAAGCAACGTAAATCAAAATTTCCTCTATTAATCTTCTTTCCAAATATAGCGATAGGTGAAAAGTTTACAAGTATTCTACAAAAATATCTTCCAGATGAAAAAATGGCCTTTGTTTCCTCAAAAAGCGAGAAGCGTTCAACTATCGTAGAGAAGTTCCGAGAAAAAGAACTGTCTATCTTAGTGACAACAACTATCCTCGAACGTGGTGTAACCTTTCCACAAGTAGATGTTTTTGTTTGTATGGCAAATCATCACTTATACACTAGTTCGAGTCTTATTCAGATTGGAGGTCGAGTTGGAAGATCACCAGATAGACCGACAGGAAAGCTTTATTTCTTTCATGAAGGACTATCCAAATCAATGCTTCGGTGTCGAGAAGAGATAAAAGCTATGAATAAAAAAGGAGGGTTTAACAATGAAGTGTCTGCTATGTAATGATTGGATTGAATCACTACCAAAATTAAGAGACCTTATTATGTTTAACCAAAGAAAAGAGTACTCTTGCCGATCTTGTAAACATCAGTTTAAAAACCTCTCAAAAGAAAGATGTCAAAATTGTAATAAAGAGTTATATGGAGATGCTTGTATTGATTGTAAACTTTGGATGAAAAAAGGCTATATTCCTAAGCACCTTGCTATTTATCGATATGAGGAAAATATGAAAGAGTATTTTAGTCGCTATAAATTTATGGGAGACTATTGTCTTAGAAAAATATTTCAACAAGATATTAAAAACAACTTAAAACCATTTTTGAAGAAAGGTTATACCATAGTGCCAGTCCCATTATCGGAAGAACGCTTGGCAGAAAGAGGATTCAACCAAGTTGAGGGATTGATAGAGGGAATTCCCTATCGGGATATCTTTGAGAAAAGAGATATTGAGAAGCAATCCTCAAAAACACGCGAGGAGCGTCTAAGTCAAGATAATGCTTTCTGTCTCAAGGAAGGTATAAATCTACCAGATAAGATTATTATAGTGGATGATATCTATACAACGGGTTCCACTTTATATCAGATGGTTCAACTGTCAGAAGGTATAGGTATTAAAGAAGTTTTGACCTTTTCACTAGCTAGATAATAAAAATCCTTGCAAATTTTCATGAAAAGGATATAATAAAGATAAAGAAAACGCTAACAAGCGAGAAAGAGGTCTTTTATGATTAAATATAGTATCCGTGGCGAAAACATCGAAGTAACTGAAGCACTTCGTGACTATGTTGAAAGTAAACTTAGCAAAGTTGAAAAATACTTCAACGAAGACCAAGAATTGAATGCGCGTGTAAATCTTAAGGTTTATCGCGAAAAGACAGCTAAAGTAGAGGTTACTATTCCAACAGGTTCTGTAACACTAAGAGCAGAAGATGTTTCGCAAGATATGTATGGTTCTATCGACCTAGTGGTTGATAAGATTGAAAGACAAATCCGTAAAAACAAAACAAAAATTGCACGTAAACATCGTGAAAAAGTTCCAACAGGAGAAGTATTCTCAGCTGATTTTAATAACGAACAAGTTGAAGAAGCACCAGCTGTTGAAGTTGTAAGAACTAAAAACATTGAGTTGAAACCAATGGATGTTGAAGAAGCCATCCTTCAAATGGAATTGTTGGGTCATGACTTCTTTATCTATACTGATAGCGAAGATCATACAACTAATGTTCTCTATAAACGAGAAGACGGTAACTACGGTCTGATTGAAGCTAAATAATAAAAAAGGGAAGTAGGTTGAGAAACGTGCTTCCTTTATTTTTTTTTAAAAACCCTATTGACAATAACTAAATTGGGTGTTAAGATATAAAAGTTGTCTTAACAGACTTG
>NZ_LSIZ01000011.1:0-234 GCF_001556505.1 Streptococcus sp. CCH8-H5
TTTCTGGTTTTTCAACAGATTTCTTAGTTGGGTCGTATTGGTGAACGATTTGTGACGCAGTATTTTCGATGTCTACACCATCTTTAGCAGTGCCTTTGATAGTTGCAGGAATATCGAACTTGTAGTAGCGTCCGAATGCCAATTTGACAGTATCGATCACTTGTGTGTTTTCTGCATCGCCAAGTGACTTAGTAAGGTCAGCTTTAGATGTTGCAGTAATCACACCGTTTTCAA
>NZ_LSIZ01000110.1:0-1061 GCF_001556505.1 Streptococcus sp. CCH8-H5
TCTTTGACGAACCAACGTCAGCCCTTGACCCAGAGACTATCGGTGACGTGCTTGCGGTTATGCAAAAACTTGCCAAAGGTGGTATGAATATGGTTGTCGTAACCCACGAAATGGGCTTTGCTCGCAGTGTGGCTGACCGTATCATTTTTATGGCTGAAGGTCAAGTGCTTGTAGACACTACGGATGTGGATGGTTTCTTCGACAATCCAACTGAACCTCGTGCGGTTCAATTCCTTTCTAAGATTATCGATCACAACTCTGATAATGTCCAAGTGGATGCCTAAGGAGGTTGCCTATGATTTTCAAAAAAATCTTACGTTACCTAACTGTTGCAAGCTTGGCAATTCTCACTATTTTTCTTATCACGAGTCACAAGACTAAGGCGGAAGACACTAGTAAGCTTCTTGATAGTAAAGCAGTCCAAAAGATTGTTAAGCGAGGGAAACTCAATGTCGGTGTGAAGCAAGACGTTCCTAACTTTGGTTACTATTCTGCTAAGACTAATACCTACGAAGGTATGGAAGTTGATCTTGCTAAGAAGATTGCTGATGAGTTAAAAGTTAAAGTCAATTACATTCCAGTAACGACGCAAACCCGTGAACCTCTTATGGATAACGGAACTATCGACTTGCTTATCGCTACCTATACTATCAATGATGAACGTAAGGCTTCTTACGCTATCTCAACTCCTTACTACTATGACCAAATCGGTTTCTTGGTTCTTAAGGATTCAGGTATTAACAAAATCTCAGATTTGAATGGTAAGACTATCGGTGTTTCTCAAGGGGCGTCAACTAAGGCTGCGTTGCAAGAGTACGCTTCAGCTAATAACCTTAAGTTCAACTATGTTCAACTCGGATCTTTCCCAGAATTGGCTGTTTCTCTTTACGCTCACCGTGTAGATGCTTTCTCAGTTGATAAATCTATCCTCTCTGGATATGAAAGTAAGAAAACTAAAACCTTAAAAGAAGGTTTCAAAACACAAGAGTACGGTATTGCTTCAAGTAAGTCTAACCAAGAGTTGATTGATTATACCAACGATTTGATTGCTAAATGGCAAA
>NZ_LSIZ01000111.1:0-30880 GCF_001556505.1 Streptococcus sp. CCH8-H5
AAGGCAAGGGACTTTGACTCCCTCATGCGTTGGTTCGAATCCAGCTACCCCAGTTATACTTTGCCGGCGTGGCGGAATTGGCAGACGCGCTGGACTCAAAATCCAGTGTCCGCGAGGACGTGCCGGTTCGACCCCGGCCGCCGGTATAAGTTACACTCCTTTAGGAGTGTTTTTTTGTCTATAGGAGTTTAATTTTTATGTCTGATAAATTTCAGCTTCTCTTAAAACAAATTCGTTTTCCTGAGGAACACGATGCTTTTAAAGAAATTAAAGATGGTTCTATCGAAACAGTAAAACTATTTAAATCAAAACGGCAGTGGTTTTTTGTTTTTTCTTTCCCTAGTGTTCTTTCTTATGAGTCTTTTGTGCTTTTTGATAGTTTATTTCATTCTTCCTTCGATTCTTTAGGTGCCAAAGCTTCTTTTGAGATTCGTTTATTTTCTACTTCTTGCGATGATTCTTTACTTGGAGATTATTTTTCATATGCCTTAGATAGTTTAAAAGTTTCTCACTTTTCTATTTATTCTTTATTCTCAAATCTAAAGGTTGAAATTTCAAATAATAGTATTTGTGTTAAGACTCCAGCGCATATTATTAAAGAAAATTTACAGGATAGATTTATTTCTTTGATTTCTAAATCTCTTTCTCAAGTTGGTTTATCTGACGTATCAATTTCTGTTCTTGAAGATAAGGAAGCGTCATCTTCTTTAGAAGAGGCTTACGAAACAAACAAGGTTTCTTTACAAGAACAAGCTGAATCTCAGGCAAGACAGGCTCTTCAATCTATTCTTGAGAGTGCTCCAGCACCGAAACCTGTGAACGAACCGGCCCAAAATTTTGCTGAGAAACAAAGTCAACGTCAGGCTAGTTTTGATAAGGCTGAAATAACGCCAATGGTTGATATTAATTCTGAAGAGAATCGTGTTGTTTTTGAAGGATATATTTTTGATGTAGAGCAACGTGAAACTAAGACGGGTCGAATTATTATTAATTTCAAGGTAACTGATTATACCTCTAGTTTTGCAATGCAGCGCTGGGTCAAAGATAGTGATGAGCTTGCTAAGTTCGATATGATAAAAAAGGGAAACTGGGTAAGAGTTCGCGGTCGTATTGAGAATAATCCTTTCACTCATAGTCTGACAATGAATGTACAAGATATCAAAGAGATTTCTCACACACCTCGCAAGGATTTGATGCCTGAGGGACAAAAGCGTGTGGAATTTCATGCACATACTAACATGTCGACTATGGATGCCATGCCAACTGTGGAAGAGCTTATTGATACTGCTGCTTCTTGGGGGCATCCAGCTGTTGCTATAACTGATCACGCTAATGTTCAGAGTTTTCCTCATGGCTACCATAGGGCTAAGAAAGCTGGTATTAAAGCTATTTTTGGTCTTGAAGCCAATCTTGTTGAGGATAAAGTTCCTATTGTTTATAATTCCCAGAATTTGGAATTAAAAGAAGCTACTTATGTTGTATTTGACGTTGAGACAACGGGCTTGTCTGCTGTTCATAATGATTTGATTCAGATTGCGGCATCAAAAATGCATAAAGGTAATATTATTGAGCAATTTGATGAATTTATAGACCCAGGGCATCCTCTTTCTGCTTTTACTACTGAGTTGACAGGTATTACTGATAATCATGTAAAAGGTGCTAAACCTTTAGTCCAAGTTTTACAGGAGTTTCAAGAATTCTGTCAAGGAACTGTGCTAGTAGCTCATAATGCGACTTTTGACGTTGGTTTTATGAATGCCAATTATGAAAGACATCAGTTACCAACAATTTCACAACCAGTTATTGATACTTTAGAATTTGCACGAAATCTTTATCCTGAGTATAAGCGTCATGGTTTGGGTCCTTTGACGAAGCGGTTTGGTGTGGCTTTGGATCACCACCACATGGCTAATTATGATGCGGAAGCAACGGGCCGTTTGTTGTTTATCTTCATAAAAGATGTGTTTGATAAGCACGGTTTGACTAATTTGGAACAGTTGAACACGGATTTGGTTTCTGAAGATTCGTATAAAAAGTCTCGTGTTAAACATGCGACACTGTATGTTCAGAATCAAATTGGCTTGAAGAATATCTTTAAGTTGGTAAGTTTATCAAATGTCTCATACTTTGAGGGGGTAGCACGTATTCCTCGTACGGTCTTAGATGAGTATCGTGAGGGAATCATTGTAGGTTCTGCTTGTGCTGATGGTGAGGTTTTTGATACGCTTCTGTCTCATGGTATTGACAAGGCAGTTGAAGTTGCTAAATATTATGACTTTATTGAAGTTATGCCACCAGCGATTTATGCACCATTGATTGCGAAGGACTTAATTAAGGATGAGGTGGCTATAGAACAACTGATTCGAGATTTGATCGAAGTCGCTAGTCGTCTGGACAAGCCTGTGCTTGCTACAGGAAATGTACATTATATCAATCCTGAGGATGCGATTTATCGTGAAATCATTGTTCGTGCTTTGGGACAAGGAGCAATGATTAATAGGCCAATCGGTAAGGGAGAAAATGCGAAACCTGCTCCTTTACCTGAAGCGCATTTTAGAACAACGAATGAGATGCTAGATGACTTTGCCTTTTTGGGAAAAGATTTAGCCTATGAAATTGTTGTAACTAATACGCAGGCTATGGCTGACCAAATTGAAGAGGTCGAGGTTGTCAAAAAAGACTTGTACACACCTTTCATTGATCGTGCGGAAGAACAGGTTGCGGAGATGACATATGCTAGAGCGTTTGAGCTCTATGGTAATCCTTTGCCTGATATTATTGATCTGCGAATTGAGAAAGAGTTGTCCTCAATTCTTGGTAATGGTTTTGCCGTAATTTACCTGGCTTCGCAGATGCTGGTTAACCGTTCAAATGAACGTGGGTACCTAGTTGGTTCGCGTGGATCTGTCGGTTCTAGTTTTGTTGCGACGATGATTGGAATTACTGAGGTTAATCCGATGCCGCCACACTATTTATGTCCTAAATGTCAACACTCAGAGTTCATTACAGATGGTTCTTATGGATCTGGCTTCGATTTGCCTGATAAGGAGTGTTCGGAATGTGGAACGGAGTATAAAAAAGATGGTCAGGATATTCCTTTCGAGACTTTCCTAGGTTTTGATGGGGATAAGGTTCCGGATATCGATTTGAACTTTTCCGGTGATGATCAACCATCAGCCCACTTGGATGTTCGTGATATTTTTGGAGAGCAATATGCTTTTCGTGCCGGAACAGTAGGTACTGTTGCAGATCGGACGGCTTATGGTTTTGTCAAAGGTTACGAACGTGACTATAATAAGTTTTACCGTGATGCCGAGGTCGATCGTCTGGCCATGGGTGCCGCTGGGGTTAAGCGAAACACAGGTCAGCACCCGGGTGGTATCGTTGTTATTCCAAATTATATGGATGTCTATGATTTTACACCTGTTCAATATCCGGCTGATGATGTAACGGCTGCCTGGCAGACGACTCACTTTAATTTCCACGATATCGATGAGAACGTGTTGAAGCTTGATATTCTGGGACATGATGATCCGACTATGATTCGTAAGTTGCAGGATTTATCAGGAATTGATCCAAAAGATATTCGAGCAGATGACCCAGATGTAATGAAACTTTTTTCAGGGACTGAAATTTTGGGGGTAACACCTGAACAGATTGGGACACCAACGGGAATGTTAGGAATCCCTGAGTTTGGGACTAACTTTGTTCGTGGTATGGTAGACGAGACGCATCCGACGACTTTTGCGGAACTCTTACAGTTATCTGGTTTGTCCCATGGTACAGACGTTTGGTTGGGTAATGCACAAGATTTGATCAAGGAAGGTATTGCCACTCTGAAAACCGTTATCGGTTGTCGTGACGATATCATGGTATACCTAATGCATGCGGGATTAGATCCTAAGATGGCCTTCACCATTATGGAACGTGTGCGTAAGGGAATGTGGTTGAAAATTTCTGAAGAAGAGCGAGATGGCTATATTCAAGCCATGCGTGAAAATAATGTTCCAGACTGGTATATTGAATCTTGTGGTAAAATCAAATACATGTTCCCTAAAGCCCATGCGGCAGCCTACGTTATGATGGCCCTGCGTGTAGCTTATTTCAAAGTGCACCATCCTATTTATTACTATTGTGCCTACTTTTCAATTCGAGCTAAAGCATTCGAGCTTAAAACGATGTCTGCGGGTCTTGATGCTGTTAAAGCTCGAATGGAAGATATTAAGGAGAAGCGCCAACGAAATGAAGCGACTAATGTTGAAAATGACTTATTTACGACGCTTGAGATTGTTAATGAAATGTTAGAACGTGGCTTTACCTTTGGCCAGTTAGATCTTTATAAGAGTCAGGCAACTGAATTTCTGATTGAAGGAGATACCTTGATTCCACCGTTTATTGCACTTGAAGGTTTGGGTGAGAACGTTGCTAAGCAAGTGGTTGCTGCGCGTGAAGAAGGTGAGTTCCTTTCCAAAACAGAATTGCGTAAACGAGGAGGTTTATCATCAACCTTGGTTGAAAAATTGGATGAAATGGGAATCCTAGGAAATATGCCAGAAGATAATCAATTAAGTCTTTTTGATGATTTCTTTTAATCGCTAAAGAGAATCGTCATCAACTTTGAGAGAATGGAGTCAGTCTCCGTTCTCTTTTTGTTTAGGGGTCTGCATGTGATGCTAACAAGCCAAAGCTGAGAAGAAACCTTTTTCTTCGTCTTATGGTATACTGATAGAAAAATATAGTTTCAAGGAGTTAATCATGGTTTTACCAAATTTTAAAGAAAATCTTGAGAAATATGCTAAATTACTGGTTGCTAATGGGATTAATGTGCAACCTGGTCACACAGTGGCCTTGAGCATTGATGTAGAACAAGCAGAGCTAGCTCACCTCTTAGTAAAAGAAGCCTATGCTTTAGGAGCAGCTGAGGTAATCGTTCAATGGTCAGATGATATTATTAATCGCGAGCGCTTCTTGCATGCTGATATGGACCGCATCGAAGAGGTTCCTGCCTATAAAAAAGCTGAGATGGAATATTTGTTGGCCAAAAAGGCAAGTCGCTTAGGTGTTCGTTCATCAGATCCAGGTGCCCTTAATGGTGTAGCTCCTGAACGTTTATCTGCTCATGCAAAAGCTACTGGAGTGGCCTTTAAACCTATGCAGGTGGCAACTCAGTCTAATAAGGTTAGTTGGACTGTAGCTGCTGCAGCTGGTAAGGAATGGGCTAAGAAGGTCTTTCCCGATGCTTCAAGTGATGAGGAAGCTGTAGATTTACTTTGGGACCAAATTTTCAAGACCTGTCGTGTTTATGAAGAGGATCCTGTACGTGCTTGGAAGGAACATGCTGAACGTTTGGATGCTAAAGCACGCCTACTCAATGAGGCACAATTCTCAGCCTTGCATTACCAAGCACCTGGAACAGATTTGACTCTAGGATTGCCTAAAAATCACGTTTGGGAGTCTGCAGGTGCCATCAATGCGCAAGGTGAAGGCTTCCTTCCTAATATGCCAACAGAAGAAGTCTTTACGGCACCAGATTTTCGTCGTGCAGATGGCTATGTCTCAAGTACAAAGCCTCTAAGTTACAATGGCAATATTATTGAGGGAATCAAGGTAACCTTCAAAGACGGTGAAATTGTAGATATCACAGCGGACCAGGGCGATGAGGTGATGAAGAATCTCGTCTTCAACAATAATGGGGCGCGTGCTCTAGGTGAATGTGCTCTGGTACCAGATCCAAGTCCTATTTCACAGTCAGGCATCACCTTCTTTAACACTCTTTTTGATGAGAATGCATCCAACCACCTAGCTATTGGAGCAGCCTATGCTACCAGTGTTGAGGGAGGGGCAGACATGACAGAAGAGGAGCTTAAGGAAGCTGGTCTTAATCGTTCTGATGTACACGTAGATTTTATGATTGGTTCAAATCAAATGGATATTGATGGTATCCGCCAAGATGGTAGTCGTGTACCAATCTTCCGAAATGGGGATTGGGTAATCTAAGTATGATGGAGAATTTATCATGATTGGAAGTATGATAGTTGGTTTTCTAATTGGCCTTATTGCTTCTGCTATATCAAATAGGGGTGAACGTATGGGCTGTATTGGCAAGACCTTTGTTGGATGGCTAGGTGCTTTTGTTGGTCAGCTTCTTTTTGGAAATTGGGGACCGATGTTAGCAGATACTGCTATAGTCCCTTCGGTGCTAGGTGCTGTTATCTTATTAGCCCTTTTTTGGAATCGTAATAGTTAGAAATGAAAGAGTTCTGAGGTATTGGTTAGATATCTAAGGACTCTTTTTTCTTATTTTTTCATTTTCATATACCACTTTTAGAAAAACTGTGGTAGAGTAATAAAAACAGCATCTATTTGGAAAGGACTAGAAATGAGCGACTTAGATAAAAATATGGCTGTAAAAAGTATGGTAGTTATGCGTAAGGCTTTTCGTACCATCGATGCCAAGGTTTCTGAGACCTTTAAAGAATTTAATTTGACACCAACTCAATTTGGAGTCATGGACGTGCTAAATGCCAAAGGACGTATGAAGATTGGCGAATTAATTGATCGCATGCTTGCTACCTCCGGTAATATGACTGTCGTCATTAAAAATATGGAGAAAAAAGGCTGGCTGACGCGAGAAGCCTGCCAAACAGATAAGCGTGCTTTCGAGGTTGATTTGACGGATGAGGGCCGTCGTATTATTCAAGCAGCAATCCCCCCACATCAGCAAGCTATTGAGGAGACTTTTTCCGTTCTGACACCTGAAGAGCAGGCACAGTTGGTAGAGCTACTGAAAAAATTTAAGAATGTCTGAGCATATTTCTTTATATTTCTAATGAAATCGCATATATTACTATGTAGTATTAATTATTAATTGTTAGAAATACAAAGGAAATGTATCATGAAAAACATTCTATTTATCGTTGGGTCTCTTCGTAAGGGATCATTTAACCACCAATTAGCAGAAGAAGCTGAGAAAATGCTAGCTGATAAAGCTAATGTTTCTTATCTTGACTATAGTCAAGTACCTGTTTTTAATCAGGATTTAGAAAGTCCGGTTCTTCCTGTTTTGGCAGAAGTTCGAGAGCAGGTCTTGGCAGCAGATGCAATCTGGATTTTCTCACCGGTTTATAATTTCTCAATTCCTGGGCCAGTGAAAAATTTACTTGACTGGTTGAGCCGCGCCCTTGACCTATCAGATCCTTCAGGACCATCAGCTCTTCAAGATAAGATTGTAACCGTGTCATCAGTTGCTAATGGTGGTCACAATCAACTTTTTGATGTCTACAAAGAATTGTTACCATTTATCCGTACCCAAGTGGTTGGTGATTTTACAGCGACACGTGTAAATGATACAGCCTGGGTAGATGGAAAATTCGTAGCGACTGAAGAAGTTCTTGAAAGCCTTCAGAATCAAGCAGAGGCTTTGGTTGAAGCGATTAAATAAGAATAACGAATACCCGAGGTTTCTAGCTTCGGGTATTTTTATATGCAATAATAAAAAAAGACACCCTAAGGTGTCCTCGTATTATGAAGGCGGTAGACGGATTTGAACCGACGATCAAGCTTTTGCAGAGCCGTGCCTTACCACTTGGCTATACCGCCATAACAGATACCATTCTATCGAAAAAACAAAGATTCGTCAAGTCTCTTTCATCAAATTGGCTGGTTGATTGTTCAAACTGCCTATTTACAAGAAATATAAAGAGGCTGAAAGACATTCAACCTCTTTATATTTCTTGTAATTGTTGTAGATAGATTACTAACACGTATGTTTTGATTATTGTCTAATTAAGTAATCAAAGGCTCCGATAGCAGCTGTAGCACCAGATCCCATGGAAATAATGATTTGTTTGTAGGCGCTGTCAGTACAGTCACCTGCGGCAAAAATACCAGGGATATTTGTTGAACCAAATTTATCAACGATAATTTCTTGGCGTTCATTGAGTTCAATACCACTGTCTTTGAGCCAAGCAGTACTTGGTACAAGACCAATTTGGACAAAGACACCTTCAAGATCAAGATGTTTTTCTTCGTTTGTATCACGCTCAACGTAACTCAAACCAGTCACATGATCTTGACCAAGAATTTCTTTGGTTGCAACGTTCTTAAGAATGGTTAGATTATCAGTTTTAGCAGCTCGTTCTTGTAAGACTTGATCTGCCTTTAATTCAGGCAAGAACTCTAAGACTGTAACGTGTTTAGTAATACCCGCTAAATCCAAAGCAGCTTCCAAACCTGAGTTACCACCACCGATAACAGCAACATTTTTTCCTTCAAATAGAGGACCATCGCAGTGTGGACAGTAAGTAACCCCTTTATTGCGGAATTCATCTTCACCAGGAACGTTGATATTACGCCATTTGGCTCCTAGTGCTAGGATAGCCGTTTTAGATTTTAAAACGGCACCGTTAGCTAGTGTGACTTCAATAAGTTCTTTCTTCTCAATGCCAGTAGCTAATTGACTTTTGATGATATCAACATTGTAAGATTTTGTATGCTCTTCAACTTGGGCCATTAACTTAGGACCTTCTGTATATAGCGTACCAATCATGTTCTCAATACCAACTGTCTCGATAACTTGCCCACCAAAAGTTTCTGCTAAAAGCCCAGTTTTAAGCCCTTTACGAGCAGCGTAAATTGCAGCACTGTTTCCAGCAGGACCACCACCAATAACCAAAACATCATAGACACCTTTACCAGCGAAAGCCTCAGCTTCAAGTGGTCCGTCCAACTTTTCTACAAGCTGTTCAATGGTTGCACGACCAGAAGTAAATTCTTCTTGGTCTTTGTAAACCGTAGGAACAGACATGATACCTTTGGCTTTGACCTCATCTTGATACATACCACCTTCAATCATAGTGTGAGTGATATTTGGGTTCAAAACAGCCATTATATTAAAGGCTTGAACAACGTCTGGACAATTGTGACAAGTTAATGAAACATAAGTTTCTAAATCAATGGGTTTATCAATCTTCTTGATACGTTCGATAGTGTCATCATCAACTTTAGGTGGACGACCAGAAACTTGCAAGAGAGCTAAAATGAAAGATGTGAATTCGTGGCCCATTGGTAAGCCTGAGAAAATAACACGACTTTTTTGCCCTTTTTGTGCAATACCAAAACTAGGTTGACGTTTTAAATGTGTTGATTCAAGACTAATGCGGTCAGACATAGCGACAATCTCGTCTAAAAATTCTTTTACTTTACGAGAATTATCATCATCCCCTAAATCTGTTTGTAATACAATATCAGATTCTAGTAAATTTAAATACTGCGCTAATTGTGTCTTGATTTCTTTATCTAAGACCATGGATACCCCCTGGTTGTTAAATTTTACCTACAAGATCTAAGCTAGGAGTAAGTGTTTCAGCTCCTTCTTTCCATTTGGCTGGACAAACTTCACCTGGATGTTGACGAATATATTGAGCAGCACGGACTTTATCAATAAGAGTGCTTGCATCACGTCCAATACCATCAGCGTTAATTTCCATCATTTGGATAACACCATCTGGATCAATAATGAATGTACCACGTTGTGCGAGACCATCTTGTCCAAGAACATCAAAACCTTGTGAGATGTGGTGTGAAGGATCTCCAATCATAGGATAAGTAATAGTTCCAACAACATCTGAGTCATCATGCCAAGCTTTGTGAACAAAGTGAGTATCGGTAGAGACAGAGTAAACCTCTACACCAAGAGATTTAAGAGCTTCATATTGTTCTTGAAGGTCACCGAGTTCAGTTGGGCAGACAAATGAAAAATCTGCAGGGTAGAAGCAGAAGACCGCCCATTTACCTTTAACATCTTCATCTGTAACAGTAATGAATTCCCCGTTGTGATAAGCCTGTGCTGAAAATTCAATAATTTCTTTTCCGACTAATGACAAAATAATGTCCTCCTCTATTTTTAATAGCCTAATTATAAACGAAATACTCATCAACCTCAAAGAAAACGATTGCAATTTTAATGAGAGGGGGATTTTTCTAATGGTCAGACTGATTTTAGAGCTTGTCAAATGTCACTTTTTTTGATAAACTATTATAGTTGCGTAAAGTGACAAATACTCATTCTAAGCCGATTGTGGTCTTGTTGCCGCAGGGTGGGACTGCAAGTCTAAAGCTTAGAAGAGGAAAAAACAATTTTTAAGGAGAAATACTCATGGCAGTAATTTCAATGAAACAACTTCTTGAGGCTGGTGTTCACTTCGGTCACCAAACTCGTCGCTGGAATCCTAAGATGGCTAAGTACATCTTCACAGAACGTAACGGAATCCACGTTATTGACTTGCAACAAACTGTAAAAATGGCTGATACAGCTTACGAATTCGTTCGTGAAGCAGCAGCTAACGATGCAGTAATTTTGTTCGTTGGTACTAAAAAACAAGCAGCTGAAGCAGTAGCTGAAGAAGCAACTCGTGCTGGTCAATACTACATCAACCACCGTTGGTTGGGTGGTACTCTTACAAACTGGGATACTATCCAAAAACGTATCGCTCGTTTGAAAGAAATCAAACAAATGGAAGCTGACGGAACTTTCGAAGTTCTTCCTAAGAAAGAAGTTGCACTTCTTAACAAACAACGTGCACGTCTTGAAAAATTCTTGGGTGGTATCGAAGATATGCCTCGCATTCCAGATGTAATCTACATCGTTGACCCACACAAAGAACAAATCGCTGTTAAAGAAGCTAAAAAACTTGGTATCCCAGTTGTAGCGATGGTTGATACAAACGCTGATCCAGATGAGATCGATGTAATCATCCCAGCTAACGATGACGCTATCCGTGCCGTTAAATTGATCACTTCAAAAATGGCTGATGCTATCATCGAAGGTAACCAAGGTGAAGATGCTTCTGCAGATTTCCAAGAAGCAGCTGCAGCTGATTCAATCGAAGAAATCGTTGAAGTTGTCGAAGGTGACAACAACTAATCTTTAAGATTGGTTAGGGCTATATGCCCACTTAAGATACGACAAACACCTAAGGGGCGGGGCTCAGCCCTGCCCCTTAGTTTGATAAAATAAATTTGGAGAAAAACAAAATGGCAGAAATTACAGCTAAACTTGTTAAAGAATTGCGTGAAAAATCTGGTGCTGGTGTCATGGACGCTAAAAAAGCATTGGTTGAAGTTGAAGGTGATATCGAAAAAGCGATTGAATTGCTTCGCGAAAAAGGTATGGCTAAAGCAGCTAAGAAAGCTGATCGTGTTGCAGCTGAAGGTTTGACTGGTGTTTACGTTAACGGTAACGTTGCAGCAGTTGTTGAAGTTAACGCTGAAACTGACTTCGTTGCGAAGAACGCTCAATTCGTTGAGTTGGTAAACGAAACAGCTAAAGTAATTGCTGAAGGTAAACCAGCTAACAACGAAGAAGCACTTGCATTGACTATGCCTTCAGGTGAAACTCTTGAAGCTGCATACGTGACTGCTACAGCTACTATCGGTGAAAAGATTTCATTCCGTCGTTTTGCAGTTGTTGAGAAAACTGATGCCCAACACTTCGGAGCTTACCAACACAACGGTGGACGTATCGGTGTTGTTTCAGTTATCGAAGGTGGAGATGATGCTCTTGCAAAACAAATCTCAATGCACATCGCAGCGATGAAACCAACTGTTCTTTCATACACTGAATTGGACGAACAATTTGTTAAAGATGAATTGGCACAACTTAACCACGCTATCGATCAAGATAACGAAAGCCGTGCAATGGTTAACAAACCAGCTCTTCCACACCTTAAATATGGTTCTAAAGCTCAATTGACTGATGCTGTTCTTGCTCAAGCTGAAGAAGATATCAAAGCTGAGTTGGCTGCTGAAGGTAAACCAGAAAAAATCTGGGATAAAATCATCCCAGGTAAAATGGACCGCTTCTTGCTTGACAACACTAAAGTTGACCAAGCTTACACTCTTCTTGCTCAAGTTTACATCATGGACGACAGCAAAACAGTTGAAGCTTACCTTGAATCAGTAAACGCTTCAGTAGTAGAATTCGTTCGCTTTGAAGTTGGTGAAGGTATCGAAAAAGCATCTAACGACTTTGAATCAGAAGTTGCAGCTACAATGGCAGCAGCACTTAACAACTAATTCTAGTTGCTAGATAAAAGGAAAGAAGTTACGTAAATGAATCGTAACTTCTTTTTTGTTGTTATTAAAAAACATCTGAGCATGCCCCAGACGTTAACAAAGTAATTAATGAGCGAAGGTATTTACACCAAGTAGAAGAGAGAGTGTTCCCATGATGATACCTGCAAGGATAACCCCCAGCATAACGGCAATAACACTACGTTTAAAGTCCCAATCTAGGATAGATGCTGCTAGGGTACCAGTCCAGGCTCCTGTTCCTGGAAGTGGAATTCCCACAAAAAGGAGGAGGGCCCAGAAGACCCCCTTATCTCCGGCAGCTTTTTCAAGTTTTTGGCCACCACTGTGACCTTTTTTAAGACACCAGGTAAAGAAGCCACCAATTAGAGGTTTGTCTGTTCCCCATTCGAGAACACGGCGGGCGAAGAAGAAGATAATTGGAACTGGAATCATGTTCCCAATAACACAAAGAATTAAGGCTTGCCACCAAGGGATACCTGAGGCGATAGCAACAGGAACGGCTCCACGGAGCTCAACCAAGGGAATCATAGAGATTAAGAATGCAATGATGTATTTCATGAGTAACCTTTCATAGAGAAATAAAATAAAGACTAAAAGTCACAAGAGCTTTATCAAGAGTGATAAGACTAATACTACTGCGAAAGTGCTAAAAAGTACTTGTTGGATTAGGTGGGGCTCAGCCTGTCAAAGTGGATCAAACACTTAAAGTTACCTAATATTTTAGTCTTATTTATTGTATCTTATATGGTCTCTAATGACAACTTTAAAAAGCTTTTTGAAGGTATAGTTTCCCATGTGCTGACATTTTTGGTATAATAATAGTCAGTTATAGTCAAATTAGACTGGAGGAATTAAGATGGCAAGAAATACATCAGATAGTATAGAAGAATATATTAAAGAATTGCTGGGCCAGTCTGGAATTGCTGAGATTCAACGCTCGAACTTAGCAGATACTTTTCAAGTTGTACCGAGTCAGATTAATTATGTTATTAAGACCCGCTTTACAGAAAGTCGTGGTTATATTGTTGAGAGTAAGCGTGGAGGTGGCGGTTATATTCGTATCGTCAAAGTCAGATTCTCTGATAAGCACCACATGATTAATGATTTGCTTCAGAACTTAGCGGATCAGCTCAGCGAGCAGGTATTTACAGACTTGATCCAGTTGCTTTTTGATGAAAAAATCATCACAGAGCGTGAGGGAAATTTGATTTTAGCAACTGCTAGTGATGATATTTTAGGCGCAGATGCGGCTGCTATTCGTTCGCGTATTCTACGCTCGCTATTACTTAGATTGGATAGAAAAGGAAATTAGATGACGACATATTCAAGAAAAATGCAGGCCATTTTCCATCGTGCTCAGCTTGAGGCAGAGCGTTTTGGAAGTCCTTTCTTGGAGACTTGGCATGTGCTTCTGGCTATGGTTGAGGTTCCAGGATCTGTAGCTTACCTAACATTTACTGATTTTGAGGACCGTATTCGTGCGGAAGAGATTGAGACCGCTGCTGTACTAGCGATGGAGAAAAGTCCAAAAGACTTGTCTGAATCAGATATTATCGATTTACGTGCACAGTCACATGCTTTAGAGGCTATGTTGCAAGAGGCAGAGGGAATTGCTAGTGTAACTGGTGCTGTAGAGGTAGGGTCTGAACATGTATTGATGGCCTTCCTTCTTCATAAGGATTTGATGGTTTGTCGTCTCCTTGAAGTTGCTGGTTTTCAATATAAGGATGACAGCGATAAGCCTCGCATTATCGATTTACGACGTTCTTTGGAGCGTTACGCAGGTCTTAGTAAGCAAGATTTGAAGTCCATTCATGACCTTCGTAAGCCTAAAAAATCAAAGGCATCAGGAAATTTTGCTAATATGATGCAGCCTCCTCAATCTTCTACTGGGGAGTTGGCAGATTATACCAAGGACTTAACGGCAGTGGCCGAGTCAGGTGCTCTTGATCCTGTTATTGGACGTGAGAAAGAGATTTCACGCATGATTCAGGTTTTGAGTCGTAAAACGAAGAATAACCCAGTTCTTGTAGGTGAAGCAGGTGTTGGTAAGACGGCACTTGCGCTTGGCTTGGCACAGCGTATTGCTTCAGGCGAAGTACCTTTTGAGCTGGCTGATATGCGTATCTTAGAGCTTGATATGATGAGTGTGGTTGCAGGAACACGTTTCCGTGGAGACTTCGAAGAACGTATGAATCAAATCATCGATGAGATTGAAGCTGATGGAAAAATCATTCTCTTTATTGACGAACTGCATACGATTATTGGTTCTGGTTCAGGTATTGATAGTACCTTAGATGCGGCAAATATTTTGAAACCTGCTCTAGCTCGTGGAACCCTTCATATGGTTGGAGCTACCACTCAAGCAGAGTATCAAAAGCATATTGAGAAAGATGCAGCTCTTTCTCGCCGTTTTGCTAAGATTACAATTGAGGAGCCAAGTGTAGCTGAGGCGATTGATATTCTAAAAGGCCTACGTTCGTCTTATGAAGACTATCATCGTGTAACGATTACTGATGAAGCAGTTGAGACAGCGGTCAAGGCGGCGCATCGTTATTTGACGAGTAAAAACTTGCCTGACTCTGCCATTGACCTTTTAGATGAAGCAAGTGCAACTGTTCAAGGTCGTATTAAAAAAGAAGCCAAACGTGAGATAACGCCTTTGGATGAAGCGCTTCTATCTGGTGATATGAAGGCTGCTGTTAAACAATATAAGGCTAGCCAAAAAGCAAAATTACCAAAACCTGCCTTGGTAGATGCGGATCAGATTATGCAAACCCTTAGTCGTCTATCAGGTATCCCTGTTGAGAAGATGACTCAGGCAGATAGCAAGCGTTACTTAAATCTGGAAGCAGAGCTTCACAAACGTGTTATTGGTCAAGACGAGGCAGTTTCAGCGATTAGTCGTGCTATTCGTCGTAACCAGTCAGGTATTCGTACTGGAAAACGTCCGATTGGTTCCTTCATGTTCCTTGGGCCTACTGGTGTTGGTAAGACAGAATTGGCCAAGGCATTGGCGGAAGTTCTCTTTGATGATGAGTCAGCTTTGCTTCGCTTTGATATGTCAGAATACATGGAAAAATTTGCGGCTAGCCGACTTAACGGTGCTCCTCCAGGTTATGTTGGATATGATGAGGGTGGTGAATTAACAGAGAAAGTTCGCAATAAGCCTTACTCAGTTCTCCTCTTTGACGAGGTGGAAAAAGCTCACCCAGATATTTTCAACATCCTCTTACAGGTTTTGGATGATGGTGTCTTGACGGATAGTCGAGGTCGTAAAGTTGACTTCTCAAATACCATTATCATTATGACTTCGAACTTGGGAGCGACTGCTCTTCGTGATGATAAGACTGTTGGTTTTGGAGTCCAAGACATTTCTCATAATCACCAAGCTATGCAGTCACGTATCATGGAAGAACTTAAGAAGGCCTACCGCCCAGAGTTTATCAACCGTATTGATGAAAAGGTTGTCTTCCATAGCCTAGAGGAAGAGCAACTTCGTGAGATTGTCAAGATTATGGTAAAACCGTTGGTTTCAGCTTTGGCAGAAAAAGGAATTGACTTAAAATTCCAACCAGCTGCTCTCAAGCATTTGGCTAAAGATGGCTATGATGTTGAGATGGGTGCTCGTCCATTACGTCGTACGATTCAAACTCAAGTGGAGGACAAGTTATCTGAGCTCTTACTAGGTGGCCAAGTAGTTAGTGGACAAACTCTTAAAATCGGCTGCTCGAAAGATAAATTAACCTTTACAGTAGTGTAAAAATCAAACAAAAAGACAGATTACAGGTGTAGTTTGTCTTTTTTTGTGTCAATAGGAGTCAAGGTAGAGTCAATCTTTCTGTAAAGATGGGGTAAAAGAAAAAGCCGAGCAAAGCTCGACTGTAATAATTAGAGTTTTTCGTTGACAAAGTTGACAAAGTGATTCCACCAGACCTTGAGGAAGAAGCTTTTCTTAACTTCTTTACCAGCAACCAGTTCCATGCTAGGCATACCTTGGTTAGGCAAGTAACCTTCTCCTACAAGTGATTTATCTTCAAAGGTAGCCGTTCCAACCTTGTCACTTGAGTTGACAGGGGCTTGGACTTGATTGGTAGTGACTTTAATATGTTTACTATTGTTAGCATCTATTTTTTGGATGATATTAAAGTCAGACTTAGCAACAGCAGTGACTTGCTTAGATTTACCATCAATAACATGGGCTTGACTTTTACCGATGGCTTGTCCTTTTTTGGCAATGGTCTTGCTTTCCCAATGATAGACAACGTAGTTAAGTAGGTCATTTGTTGCAGTGAAACGGGCGTAGTCATCAGTATCGGTATTATCAGCATTCAAAATGACTGTGATAATGCTCATGCCACTTTCATTTGAGTGGGCCACGAAGGAAGCACCGGCTAAATCAGTGGTTCCCGTTTTTAGGCCATCCACCCCTTTACGGTAACTAGGTTGTCCCTTAAGCATATAGTTGAAGGTTTTAAGTTTGTTGACACCATCAAAATCAGCTTCAGTTTTTTTAGTGATGTCGAGAATTTCAGGATATTCTTTCACCACGTGTTGTGCAATGATAGCAACATCTTTAGCACTCATGGTATTTTCTTCGTCTGATTTAGAGCCTGGATAGATATTGTCACCTAAGTAAGAATTATTGAGACCAGAGGCATTGACAATCTTGGCATCAGTGATACCCCAATCTTTAAGTTGGGCTTTCATCATGTCGACAAACTTACTTTCGGTTCCTCCGATTTCTTCGGCTAGAGCAATCGATGCACTATTGGCACTGGAAATAAGAGTTGCGTCAAGAAGTTGTTTGACAGTGTATTTGCGGGCATCTAGTGGGATATTGGATACTCCGGCACTGACAGTTAGTTCAAAGGGGTAGTCAGAAATATCAACTTTGCTGTTCCATTTGAGGTCTCCCTGATCTACCGCTTTATAAACCATGTAGGCTGTTAGGAGCTTGGTAATAGAGCCAATCCCTGTAGAAGTGGTTGCATCTTTTTCGTATAAAATTTTGCCAGTAGTAGCTTCGACAGCAATGGCATGTTTGGCTGCGGCATCATATCCTTTTTTCTTATCTGCTGCAAAAGCAGGGGCTACGCTTCCCAGACAGAGTAAGAAGGTCATCATAAGCGTAATCAGTTTTTTCATGGTTTGTTCCTTCATGTGTTTTGGATATTTATTATACCACATTTTGAGAGGAACATAAGGTGTAGAGAAGGGGCATTTACTAACAGGACTAATTTTGAAGGCAAGATAAAACTACCTTTTGATATCTAAAAGGTAGTTTTGTGTTTACTTATTTCCTGTAAAGAAATTAACGATATGGTTCCACCAAACTTTTAAGAAGAAACTTTTCTTGATAGATTGGTTGGCTGTTACCGAAATTTGAGGCGGATCAGAGATGTAACCTGTTCCTACGAGATTCTTATCATCAAAGGTTGCTGTTCCAATAGTGTCACCTTTTTTGATAGGTGCTGTTATGGTTTTTGCTTTGATTTTAACAGCATCATTTTTGCTGTTTATTTTTTGAATGACTGTGAGGTCTGACTCGAGCTTAGCAGAGATGGTTTGACGGTCTCCATCGGCTACCTTAATATCATTTTTCTTGACGATTTGTCCTTTGGTGTTGAGGGTTTTGATTTCCCAGTTTTGAGTCACATAATCTAGCAACTCATTTGTGGCTGTGAATCGAGCAGCTTCATCCTCTCCGCCATTGTCCGCATTCATAACAACTGTAATCAAACTCATGCCATTTTCATTGGAGTGGGCTACAAAGGATGCCCCTGCAAGTTCGGTTGTTCCAGTCTTGAGTCCATCAACGCCTTCACGGTAGTTGTCTTGCCCCTCCAACATGTAGTTGTGTGTCGTTAATTTGTTGTCACCTTCGAAGTCAGTTTCGGTTTGCTTGGTGATTTCAAGTACCTGAGGATAGTCTTTGATGAGGTGGTCCGCAATAATTGCAACATCTAGGGCGCTCATCGTATTCTCGTCATCTGGTTTTGAGCCAGGATAGCGGTTATCCCCAAGATATTTATTATTTAGGCCAGAAGCGTTATATAATTTAGCATCTGTAATGCCCCATTCTTTTAGTTGGGCTGTCATAGTGTCAACGAAGGCACTCTCTGATCCTGAGATTTTTTCAGCCAGAGCAATAGCAGCACTGTTAGCGCTGGAAATGAGGGTGGCATCTAGGAGTTGTTTAACAGTGTATTTTCGGGAATCCAGTGGGACATTTGAAACTTCTGAATCAACGGTTAAGTTGAAAGGATAGTCTGAAATATCTACTTCAGTGTCCCAGGTAATTTTTCCTTGATCAACTGCTTTATAGACCATGTAGGCTGTTAGGATTTTAGTCATTGAAGCCACACCATCAGGGGTAGTGGCGTCCTTTTCATAGAGGACTTTTCCTGTAGTTGCTTCGATAGCAATCGCATGTTTAGCGGAAACATTGAAGTCATCTGTCTGTTCTTGTGCTAGAGCAGGTGTTACTAGGCCTAGTAAGATTAAGGCAATCATAATGATGTGTTGTAATTTTTTCATAGTCATTCCTTTGTCTCTCATAAGTGTTTATTATATCACAAAACGACTTAAATATCTGAGAGAAAGGGAATCTTAGCTGCTAACTTATGCCGGAGCTCTGCCATTTTTGACTATATTATGGTAAAATGAAAGTTATATCAAATGAATGACATAAAGTTGACCGGTTCGTTTTTATAAGGGCTGGTCATGGATAAAAAGAGGGATCAAACATGGCTAAACAAACTTTTGAGATGACCTTTGCAGGACGCCCGCTTGTCGTTGAAGTTGGGCAGGTAGCCAAGCAGGCTAATGGTGCTGTCGTCGTGCGTTATGGAGATACAACGGTATTATCAACAGCTGTTATGTCTAAAAAGATGGCAACTGCAGATTTCTTTCCTTTACAGGTTAATTATGAGGAAAAAATGTATGCAGCTGGTAAGTTCCCGGGGGGCTTTAACAAGCGTGAGGGTCGTCCCTCAACAGATGCCACGTTGACTGCTCGCCTCATTGACCGTCCTATTCGTCCTATGTTTGCGGAAGGCTTCCGAAATGAAGTTCAAGTCATTAACACCGTCCTCTCTTATGATGAGAATGCTAGTGCTCCGATGGCAGCTATGTTTGGCAGCTCTTTAGCTCTTTCTATTTCTGACATTCCTTTCAATGGTCCGATTGCTGGGGTTCAAGTGGCCTATGCCGCAGAAGATTTCATCATCAACCCAAGTGCAGCAGATAAGGAAATTTCACTTTTAGACTTGACAGTGGCAGGTACCAAGGAAGCTATCAATATGGTAGAGTCGGGTGCTCAGGAATTGTCTGAGGATATTATGTTGCAAGCACTCTTGAAGGGACATGAGGCTATTCAAGAGTTGGTTGATTTCCAAAATTATATCGTTGCAGCTGTTGGTAAGGAAAAGGCTGAGGTTGAACTTCTACAAGTTGATACTGATTTGAAAGTCGAAATCGAAACGGCTTATTATGATCAGTTAGCTAATGCTGTTCAGGTGGAAGAAAAACTGGCGCGTGAAGCAGCAACCCAGGCTGTTAAAGAAGAGGTCCTTACTTCTTATCAAGAACGCTTTGCAGAAGATGAAGATAAGGAAACCATTCTGCGTGATGTAGCAGAAATCCTTGAGCAGATGGAACATGCTGAAGTACGCCGTCTCATTACCGAGGATAAGGTTCGTCCAGATGGTCGTCGTGTGGATGAAATCCGTCCTTTGGACGCAGAGATTGACTTTCTTCCTAAGGTTCATGGTTCAGGTCTCTTTACACGTGGACAAACTCAAGCCTTGTCAGTTTTGACTTTAGCACCTATGAGTGATACACAACTTGTTGATGGTTTGGATCCAGAGTATAAGAAACGCTTCCTTCACCACTATAATTTCCCTCAGTATTCAGTGGGTGAAACAGGGCGTTACGGTGCACCAGGTCGACGTGAAATAGGTCACGGAGCCCTAGGTGAACGTGCCCTTGCTCAGGTTCTTCCAAGTGTTGAAGAGTTCCCTTATGCTATCCGTTTGGTAGCAGAAGTCTTGGAGTCAAATGGTTCTTCCTCACAAGCCTCTATTTGTGCAGGAACCTTGGCTCTTATGGCTGGTGGTGTACCGATTAAGGCGCCTGTTGCAGGGATAGCTATGGGGCTTATCTCAGATGGTACTAACTACACTGTCCTGACTGATATTCAAGGTTTAGAAGACCATTTTGGAGATATGGACTTTAAAGTAGCTGGTACACGTCAAGGAATTACAGCTCTTCAGATGGATATTAAGATTTCAGGTATTACACCTGCCATTCTCGAAGAGGCTTTGGCTCAAGCCAAGGTAGCTCGTTTTGAGATTCTTGACGTTATTGAGTCAGCAATCGCTGAGCCACGTCCAGAATTGGCACCAACAGCGCCTAAGATTGACAGTATTCAGATTCCTGTTGACAAGATTAAGGTTGTCATCGGTAAAGGTGGCGAAACGATTGACAAGATTATCGCTGAGACTGGTGTCACTATCGATATCGATGAAGAAGGTCTTGTTCAGATTTTCTCTAGTGATCAGGATGCCATTAACCGTGCTAAAGCTATCATCTTTGATCTTGTACGTGAAGCTAAGGTTGGAGAGGTTTACACTGTACCAGTTGTGCGTATTGAAAAGTTCGGTGCCTTTGTTCACCTCTTTAATAAGACAGATGCTCTTGTCCACATCTCAGAACTAGCTTGGGAACGCACTGAGCGTGTCGAGGATGTGGTTAAAGTTGGGGATACAGTAACTGTTAAAATTATCAAAATCGATGAAAAAGGACGTATCGATGCCTCAATCAAGACCTTGCTCCCTAAGCCTGAAAAGATTGAGGACGGGGAAAATAAAGGAGAGCATCGTCACCGCCGTCGTTCTCATCACAAGCCACGCCACCATAATGAAAATGGTGAAGCACCGAAAAATCCTGATAAATCAGAAACGAAAGAACAGATAGAAGAATGACAGAAAATCAAGAATTGCAAGCTTTTGATGAAACTCTAAAAGAATTTTTAAAGGAACCAGACCACTTTTTGACCAGTCTGGCTTTGGTTAATCACCTACAACGTACTCCCGTCTTGGCTGCCCAAGACCTCTACGCAGTTGAAGTGGAAGGCAAGAAGGTTGTTCCTGTCTTCACTAGTGAACAGGACTTACAATCTTTCAAAGCTACTCAAGAGAGTGCTCGAGAACAGACTTGGATAGAACGTTCAAGCTTAGATATCCTAACACAACTGGTTCAGGCAGAGCTTTTTGGTCTTGCTTTCAATTTAAAAGAGGATGGTGATTTCTCAAATACCACTCTTTTTGCAAGCAGTGAACTTATCCAGTTTATCAACTATTTCACTCAGACGCTCAATAACCTTTTGGGTGAGGAAAATCAAAAGGCAGATTCTAAAGATAAGATTTATCTTGTCCCAGCCTTTGTTCACAAGCGCGAGGAAGATGGTCAGGATGACCGTTTCTTTGCGACCATGTCGAATGCAGAGGGACAGAGTTATGTGCCAGTGTTTACGAACTTAACGAGCTTTGCAAAATGGTACGGTAACGAAACTTTTGGCCTACCTTTCCGTAAGGCTAAAGGGACGATTTTACAATGGCCACTGTCAGAAATTTACCAGCCTTCAACAGGTGAAAATGAGTTGGATAAGGTTCAAGGTATTGTCATCAATCCGTTTGATGAGCAACCTGAGTTAGTCGATTGGTCTTATTTTGAGGGGGATAGCGAGTAGACCTAGTGTTTACAGCTTTCCACTTTAAAGAAATAATAGGGCCACAACAAACAATAATAGCAATAATGATGTAAGGAGTGACCTAAATGGGTTGGTGGAAAGAAAGTATTGATATAGTAAAGAAAAATGACCCAGCAGCTCGGACGAGTCTGGAGGTTCTTTTAACCTACCCTGGATTAAAAGCCTTGGCTGCTCATCGTATCTCACATTTTCTCTGGCGCCACCATTGTCGACTTTTAGCGCGTATGCATAGTCAGTTTTGGCGCTTCTGGACTCAAATCGAGATTCACCCAGGGGCTCAGATTGCTGAAGGTGTTTTCATTGACCATGGCTCAGGCCTTGTCATTGGTGAGACAGCTGTTGTGGAGAAGGGTGCTATGCTTTACCACGGTGTCACTTTAGGTGGTACTGGTAAAGATGTCGGAAAACGTCACCCAACCGTTCGTGAGGGTGCCTTGGTTTCAGCCCATGCTCAGGTCATAGGCCCTATTGAGATTGGAAAGAATTCTAAGGTCGGTGCGGCAGCTGTGGTTGTTGCGGATGTCCCAGAAGATGTTACAGTCGTTGGTGTTCCTGCTAAGGTTGTGCGTGTTCATGGTCAAAAGGATGAAGAAGTTATCCACGATATTGAAGAAGGACGTGAATACTATAGCGAAAAGCTAGAAGACCTTCTAAAAGCAGCTAGCTTTCACTCATCACGGCTATAAGGAAAGGAAACGATGAAACTCTTTAGTTCAAAGGTGACTCGATTGACGGTCGTGGGCCCTCTTGCCCTTGTTTACATTGCTTTACATAGAGCAGACTATAGCATGGCAGCCTTGTGGTTTTGCATTGCTCTTTTATGGGCTGGTCTTGTTTTTAAGCAACGTCACAAGTAATACTTGAGTTATGAAAAATTTATTCAAAAACAATCCTTTTTTGGTCTTCTATATAGTTGGGAGTTTCCTTTCAGCTATGTCTCTCTTGGCTCAAGGTCAGCTGGTTGCGGCTATATGGATTATCATTCTTGTGATACTCTTGTGTTTATACCTAAACCATATCAAGAATAAAAAATAGTTTCCAGTTAATTGAAAGGAATCTCTAGTGATTAAAATTTATGATACGATGACGCGTTCGCTCCGTGATTTTGTACCTTTGACAGAAAATGTTGTCAATATGTATGTCTGCGGACCAACAGTTTACAATTATATTCATATCGGAAATGCCCGTTCAGCAGTAGCTTTTGATACTATTCGTCGTTATTTTGAGTATTGTGGCTACACAGTCAACTATATTTCTAACTTTACGGATGTAGATGATAAGATCATCAAGGCAGCCAATGAAGCTGGCATTTCAACTAAAGAATTGTCGGACAAGTTTATCGCGGCTTTTATGGAAGATATTGCACAGCTTGGCATTAAACCAGCGACACAAAATCCTCGTGTTATTAACTACATGGATGAAATCATTGCATTTGTGTCAACCTTGGTTGACAAAGGATTCGCCTATGTCTCTGAAGGTGATGTTTACTTCCGAGTAGCTAAGTCAAACAACTATGCTAAATTGGCTAACAAGACTTTGGAAGATCTTGAAATTGGTGCAAGCGGACGTACGGATGCTGAAACAGAACGTAAGGAGAATCCTCTGGATTTTGCCCTTTGGAAAGCTGCCAAAGAGGGAGAAGTTTCTTGGGACAGCCCGTGGGGACCAGGTCGTCCTGGTTGGCACATCGAATGTTCAGTTATGGCGACTGAAATCCTTGGAGATACCATCGACATCCATGGTGGAGGGGCAGACCTTGAGTTTCCACACCATACCAATGAAATTGCCCAATCAGAAGCCAAAACTGGCAAGACCTTCGCCAACTACTGGATGCACAACGGTTTTGTCAATGTGGACAATGAGAAAATGTCAAAATCCTTAGGTAACTTTGTAACGGTTCATGATATGCTTAAGACAGTCGATGGTCAAGTGCTTCGCTTCTTCCTAGCAACACAACAGTACCGTAAGCCAATTAACTTTACTGAAAAAGCTATTCATGATGCTGAAGTCAATCTTAAGTATTTGAAAAACACCCACAGCCTTCCATTGACAGATCAGGTGAATCAAGATGAGTTGCAAACTTATCTTGATGCCTTCCAAGAAGCTATGGATGATGACTTTAATACAGCGAATGGTGTGACTGTTCTGTTTGACATGGCCAAATGGATTAATTCAGGCAATTATGACCAAACCGTTAAGGATGCTTTTGAAAAAATGCTCCAAGTCTTCGGTATTGTTTTCGAAGAAGAAGTCCTTGATGAAGATATCGAAAAACTCATTGAAGAGCGTCAAGCAGCGCGTGCCAACAAGGACTTTGCGACAGCAGACCGCATTCGCGATGAGTTGGCTGCTCAAGGTATCAAACTTCTTGATACCAAGGAGGGCGTGAGGTGGACACGTGACTAAACATCTTGATGTCAACCTTATTAATGGTATTGCTCTCGCTTTTGAGGGAGATGCTGTTTATTCCTTGTACATTCGCCGTCACCTGATTTTTCAAGGTCAGACCAAGCCAAATCAATTGCACCGTCTAGCTACACGCTATGTGTCGGCAAAGGCGCAGGCTAGTCTCATTGAAAAAATGCTAGAGCAAGAGCTTTTGACTGAAAAAGAGCTAGATATCTATAAACGAGGTCGTAATGCGAATAGTCATACCAAGGCTAAAAATACAGATGTCATTACCTACAAAATGTCAACAGGCTTCGAAGCAGTCATGGGCTATCTTCATATGACTGAGGATATTGCTCGCTTAGAGGAACTAATTGCTTGGTGTATTGACGAAGTTGAAAAAGAAATCTAAAAATTCTGCCGAGAGCAGGATTTTTTGTTATTTAAAGGCTATAAAAATTGTGATAATTAGTTGAAACATCAAAATTTAGATTATTTGAGAATCAAAGTAATTCAGCGATTTGACAATAAAAAATAAGATGAAACTAATATTTAGCACCTTGAAAATGAGAAAGTTAAGGGGTGTCTGACACGTGTAAAACCCCGATGTTATAGCGTTTTTTAATAAAACTAATTTGACAGAAAGTAAAAAAAAAGTCTATAATATTAATAAATGAGACCATCTAAAAATGAGGAGGTGAATGGAAATAGCTAAGAAAAAAGTTTTCTATACAACTTTTGCTGCTTTGATTTTATCTAGCTTTACGCTTCAAACAGGTAAAGCAGATGAAGTTCAGGTAAAATCTGATGAAGCTAAAATAGATTATGTTAATAGTGAGGCACCGACTCCAGTTGCTCCTCAAGCTGATCTTTCATCGGTAGGAGCTAAGGCAGAGCCAGCGAGTCAAGTAAGTTCAGTAGTGACCTCAACGTCACTGATGGTTGTCTCTTCAAGTGAGACAGATGAGGGGCTTCTTGAGGTACATTCTCAAGTTGATATCGTGGAGACTAGCGTTTCTACGACGACACCTCATTCAGAAGAGGCTCGTGCCCAAGCTTTTGGTGAGGATCGATCAGTAGCGGCGTCTGAACGAGGAGATGCAAACCCAACATCTGATTCTGAACAAGCTAAACCAAATATTGTGCTTACTTATGATAAGTCTCGTGAGGCTACAGCGACTGCAGAGTCACAAGCTGTGACTTCAATGTACAAGAGTGAAAGTACACTATATACATCAGAACTTGCTGGAAATACACATGATGTTATTGAAAAATCAGAGTATTCTTCATTGGATTCTCATAAGACATCTGTAAGTGCAACTCCTACTAGCCAAGCTATTGCAACTTCTGAAGTCGCTTCTGAGTCTGCAAGCACTGCTAGCTCTCTTGCATCTACGGCTCCAGAAACGAGTCAGTTAAATAATAATTCAGAAGATAGCTTAACTGTCCTCACGATTGGTTGGAAAGATTCATCATCAACTTCTGAGGTCTTTGAAACTTCTGAAGTGGTTTCTATGTTGCAAAGTGAGAGTTTGACCTATTCGTCAGAGGTAACCTTTACGGATGGACTTATCTCAGAAATCTTAGCGACTCCAATCACTTCTGAAGTATACACCGTTGTTCCAAAACGAGATAGTACTGGAGCGCTTCTTGAAGATCAATCTGCTGTTACAGGGAATACAGACATTCTTTATTTAGCACGTGGTGAAATCTTTAACGTCAATTTTGATGTTAACAAGATGGAAGGTAAGAAGATTAAGGGGCTTAATCTAGTCCTTGATGGTAAACAAATTCATCATAGTTACTTTGTTGAAGGAACTCTGGATGAGGTCAATGCTGGTTTGAGTGCCTACCATTTGGCAGAACAAACGACTGGCATTCATAAAATGACCTTTGAGTTGATTGATACGAATAATAATATTCATTACCTTACACAAACTTTCAGTGTCTTCAATGAAGGTGAGCGTCCAGTGACACCGGATAGCTACCGTAGGAATCAGTATTCATCAACGACAACAACGACTATACCGGTTACTTATAATACCAGTGCAGATAACTATACTGAGACTGCCAATCATATACAAGCTACGGCTGTTAATGAGTTGGCTGAGACAACTAGAGCGTTAACACAGCAATTAGCAGAACAAATTGCTGAGGTTTTGAGTGGTTGGTCTTCAGCGATTTCTGGAAATAGTTCGACAAGCACAGGTTCAATTGATATCTTCCAAGCAGCAGGTAAAACCATTACTCAAGCTGCGAGAAAGATTGCAGAATCAATCTCAGATCCAGATACAATTGGTAAGCAAGCTTTGGCTGCTGCAACTGTTGTTCTAGTTCTCCTAGTGCTTTACCTAGCAGCAATTACATTTATTTAACATGCTTTGCCCTCGTAAGAGGGCTTTTTTTATGATAGAATTAGCTTATGAAAACAACTAAAGAAACAAGTCTAGACATTGTTTATGGTGTGCACGCCGTAACAGAGAGTCTAGAAGCAAATACTGGTAATAAACTCTATATTCAAGATGATCTTCGAGGTAAAAATGTTGATGCCATTAAGGCCTTGGCAGCTGAAAAGAAGGTTTCCATCTCTTGGACACCTAAGAAAACCTTGTCTGATATGACAGGTGGGGCTGTGCATCAAGGTTTTGTTCTTCGTGTGTCAGAGTTCGCTTATTCTGAGCTCTCAGTTATTATGGATAAGGCTGAACAAGAGGAGAATCCTTTAGTCCTCATTTTAGATGGACTTAACGACCCTCATAACTTTGGTTCTATCCTACGTACAGCTGATGCTACTCAGGTGACAGGAGTTATTATTCCTAAGCATCGTGCTGTGGGGGTAACACCTGTCGTTGCCAAGACATCAACAGGGGCCGTGGAGCATATTCCCATTGCCCGAGTGACTAATCTTAGCCAAACTCTTGATAAGCTTAAAGAAGCAGGCTTCTGGGTGTTTGGAACGGATATGGATGGGACCCCATCTCATAAATGGAATACAGCTGGAAAGGTTGCCCTTATCATTGGTAATGAAGGTAAGGGAATCTCTGCTAACATCAAGAAACAAGTGGATGAGATGATTACTATACCCATGAGTGGTCATGTGCAGAGCCTTAATGCCAGTGTGGCAGCAGCAGTTCTCATGTATGAAGTTTATCGAAACCGATTGTAACTATGAAAAAAAGAATACTTCTAGTTGATGGTTATAATATGATTGCCTTTTGGCAAGAAACCCGTCAACTCTTTAAGACCAATCAGCTTGATGAAGCTCGTGAAACATTGCTTCGTAAGCTCAATCATTATGCTAACTTTGAACATATTGATATTATCTGTGTGTTTGATGCCCAGTTTGTTCCAGGAAGTCGTCAGCGTTATGATCAGTATCGTATCAGTGTTATTTTTACTGAGGAAGATGAGACAGCAGATAGCTATATTGAGCGCGCAGCGGCTGAGATGAATACTGTTCAAAATTTAGTTGAAGTAGCAACTAGTGACTTAAATGAACAGTGGGCTATCTTTTCACAAGGAGCTTTGCGTGTTTCGGCGCGTGAGTTGCAAGAGCGTGTCAATACTGTTAAGTCTGACTTAGACAAGATGTCGGCACATATTGACTTAAAGACACCAAAACTACGTCCATGGGACGATGCACAATTAGGGAAATTACAGGACCTTTTAAATGAAATAGAATAGAGGGACATATGACATTTAACATTTTGACAGATTCCACAGCAGATCTAGATGAAAAATGGGCTCAGGAGAATAAGGTAGAGCTCGTTGGTTTGACCATCACGCTTGATGATATTGCCTATGAGACCGTTGGTCCTAACCGTTTAACGAGTGACCGTCTCTTAGAACGTATGCAAGAAGGCAGTCAGCCCACCACAAGCCAGGTGAATGTTGGTCAATTTGAAGAGGTTTTTCGTCGTCATGCTAAAAATGGTGATGCTCTTCTCTATATTGCCTTCTCATCAGTGCTTTCAGGTACTTATCAAAGTGCTGTTATGGCGCGTGACATGATTTTGGATGAATACCCAGAAGCTGTCATTGAGATTGTAGATACTCTAGCGGCAGCAGGTGGGGAAGGTTATCTCTCTATCTTGGCGGCAGAAGCTCGTGACCAAGGTAAGAGCTTATCTGAAACGAAAGCTATGATTGAGGACATTCTGCCACGTTTACGGACTTATTTCTTAGTTGATGATCTCTACCATTTGATGCGTGGGGGTCGCCTTTCTAAGAGCTCAGCCATTATTGGTAGTTTGATTAATATCAAACCTCTCCTTTGGTTAGATGCTTCAGGCAAGTTGGTTCCTCTGGCCAAGATTCGTGGACGTAAAAAAGCTATTAAAGAAATGGTCCTACAAGCTACTCAGGATATTGGACATAGCACAGCAATTGTCGCTTATGCCAATGATATTGAAGCTGCGGAGAATCTAAAACAGGACTTGTTAGCAGTTGACGGCATTGAGCAAGTTCTCATTATGCCACTTGGGCCAGTCATCTCTACCCACGTCGGACCAGATACCTTGGCCGTCTTCACGATTGGTAAAGAAGCTAGATAGAAAAGTGTCAGATAGGATTTCCTATCTGATTTTTTGTTTTCTGAAATGATAGATTAATAGAATATAAAAAGATAATCTATACAAAATGAATGATATATTTGACATAACGTAAAATAATGCTATAATGAATCTAGAAAATGGAGGAAACAAAATGAAGAAGTCAAAGAAAAAAGTAGCTAGCACGATGGATGAACGTGCTCAGTTGATCAGCGGAGAATCTTCTGCTAGAGGTTATTGGATAGCCATGCTTGGTATGTTTGTAACGATTATGGTTGCTAGTAAGACACACTCCGTCGAATTAGTGCAGTCACTATTGATCATCACTTTCTTTGGTTCTATGTGCCTAGTATTAGTTCACAGCGTATCACGTAATGGGCATCCATGGTTGCTAGACAAAAAACTTGAGAAGAAGATGCTTATAATTTCCTGGGTAATGTGTTTTTTGGGAATTTTTATATTGCTAATGGGCCTCTTAAGTCTATTTCAGTCGTTTAAGATAGGGAAGAATCTTATGAGTAGTGTAGCATTTTTGACATTGGGTTTGACCCTTATTTGTGACTGCTGGGTTATTATTAAAAGAATCAAGAAGAACCGTCTGGAAGAACAGGAAGACGAAGAGTAGGTTTTTTAAATGAAAAATTTAAAAATGAAGTCAGCACGTGTAGCAAAGGATCTCACTCAACAGGGGTTGGCAGATGCTATAGGAGTCTCTCGTCAGACTATCTCAGCTATTGAAAAGGGAGACTACAACCCGACTATAAATCTGTGTATTGCTATCTGCAAAACTCTGGACAAAACTTTAGACCAGCTTTTTTGGGAATCTGAGGATTAATTTGTACCCCCTTAGAGGTTAATTAGGTATGATTTCTAGTCTTACACCTTATAAAATTAGAGACTAAAAAAATACAAAAAATAAAAGAAAAACACCTCCAAATGACTTGCCTTGGACGTGTTTTTTTGATATTATGTTAAACGGTATTGTTTACCCCATTTGAAAGGCCCCGGAACCTTCCAAATACTTTTCGATGGGAAGGAACACCCATCACTCGTAAACAAAAATCGAACTATATATAGGAGAAATCATGAACAAAACAACATTTATGGCTAAACCAGGCCAAGTTGAACGTAAATGGTATGTCGTTGACGCAACTGATGTGCCACTTGGACGTCTTTCTGCAGTAGTTGCTAGCGTACTTCGCGGAAAAAACAAACCAACTTTCACACCACACACTGATACAGGTGACTTCGTAATCGTTATCAATGCTGAAAAAGTTAAATTGACTGGTAAAAAAGCAACTGATAAGATCTACTACACTCACTCAATGTACCCAGGTGGATTGAAACAAATCTCAGCAGGTGAACTTCGTTCTAAAAACGCTGTTCGTTTGATTGAAAAATCAGTTAAAGGTATGCTTCCACACAACACTCTTGGACGCGCACAAGGTATGAAATTGAAAGTCTTCGTTGGCGGTGAGCACACTCACGCTGCACAACAACCAGAAGTACTTGATATCTCAGGACTTATCTAATTCTAAGAGGAAAGGAGCACTAATATAATGGCACAAGCACAATATGCAGGTACAGGACGCCGTAAAAACGCCGTTGCACGCGTACGTTTGGTTCCAGGTACTGGTAAAATCACAGTTAACAAAAAAGATGTAGAAGAATACATCCCACACGCAGACCTTCGTCTCGTTATCAACCAACCTTTCGCAGTTACTTCAACTGAAGGTTCATACGACGTACACGTTAACGTTGTAGGTGGTGGATACGCTGGTCAATCAGGTGCGATCCGTCACGGTATCGCTCGTGCACTTCTTCAAGTAGATCCAGACTTCCGCGATTCATTGAAACGCGCTGGACTTCTTACTCGTGATGCACGTATGGTTGAACGTAAGAAACCAGGCTTGAAGAAAGCTCGTAAAGCATCACAATTCTCAAAACGTTAATCAATACGATACTATCAACGTTTACAGACATTCAAGAATTTTCTCTTGGATGTCTTTTTTGTATGACAAATTGTAAAATATAGTGCAACAAAAAAACTCATAGCGTTTCATTGGTGTAAACT